>CANOFQ010000004.1 GCA_947565325.1 uncultured bacterium | reverse complement strand
TTCGGGACTTCCTATAGCGGGATCAGGCAGTAACAAGGCCTATAACGGGATCAGACAGCGACAGGGTTAGCGGAGAGGGGCCGGACAGGAACCGTTACTTAAGGATGCGGTCTGTTCGCCCTCATCCTCTGCTTTCAGGCGCATCTTGTGGTTTTGCCGCAGATAATCGCTTTTCATCAGACAGTAACAGACAGAGTCCGACAGTTTCCCGTCGTATCCCACATAAGCGTCCTTCAGGGTTAATTCATATTTGAATCCGCACTTTTCGATGACACGCTTTGTGCGCAGGTTATCCGGGCTGTGGAAAACGGACAGCATGTCGATTCCCTTCAGATCTTCAAAAGAGTACCGTATTACGGCCTTTACGGCTTCTGTCATATAGCCGTGTCCCCAGTAATCGGCAGAGAGCGCATAGCTGAGATACCTGGCCACATATTTTCCCCGGTTTTCATCCGGATACATCCGCAGCTGTCCGATCACCTTTCCGCTGTCCCGCAGCGAGACAGCCCATATGTCGCCGCATTCTATGTAGGCTTTCAGTATTTCCGACGAAGCATGTCTGTCGGGGTGAGGTGCCCAGCCTGCCATGGGACCTACCTCGGGGCTGTGTGCATATTCGTACAGATCCTCCCTGTCCTGCGCCTGCCAGCCCCGCAGGATCAATCGCTCTGTTTCCAGTCTTTCATATTGCATATGTCCGCCTCCGTCCAAAGATGGGGGGCTTGAATATTACACGGACTATTCTGCCCCGTCCCTTCATGGTACATCCAATATACCGTGTTTTTTCCTTGAAAGCAAGGCCTTTGGGGAAGGAGCATTGTAAGAGTCATGAAAACAGCCCTACAAGACCCGCCGGGCGTCTCTTGTGAGGGATTCGATTAAGCGGCAGTTGTCCTGGTTTGTTAGGTTTTGCTGTTCCAATCTGCGCCCGTTCATGTTATAGTTAGGTAAAGCTGTATGCAGAATACGAAAGCTGTTCAGGAACATAGGAAGGAGGTGTCCGACATGGCGAAAACGGGAACGGGGAAGAGGAACGGCGGAGGAAAGGAACAGCATAAGGACTGGTACGAGCTGGACTTGTCTGCCATCGTATATCCTACTCTGCAGCGCAGGGACTTTTCCTCCGTCTACAGGCTGTCCGTTGTCTTGAAGGAGGAGATATGTCCGGATGTGCTCCAGAAGGCCCTTGACATGACCCTGCCCAGATTCCCCACCTATAAGGCGGCGATCCGCAAGGGGCTGTTCTGGCGCTATCTGGAGCCCAATGACCGTCCGGGACCCTTTGTTCAGGAGGATGTGAAAAATCCGTGCCAGCCCATGTATTTCAAAGCGAACAACCGCTATCTTGTGAGAGTGTACTATTTCAGGAACAGGATCGCTCTGGAGGCCCACCACAGCCTGGGGGACGGTACTGGGGGCATGTGTGTATTGCTGACAATGACGGCTACCTATCTGAGGCTTCTCGGGGTGGAGGGGATAGAAAATCAGGGCTTTGTGCTGGATATTGAGAGGGAGCCGGATCCGGGAGAGCTGGAGGATGCTTATATGCGTTATGCCAACGCAAGGGTGCGTCCTCCTAGGCTGGAGGAGAAGGCATATAGAGTCAGAGGGACTGCGGAGCCCTTCTACACCTTGAACATCGTGGACGGGATCGTGTCTGTGTCGGAGGTCATGGCAGCGGCCAAGGAATATCATGCTACCATTACGGAGTACCTGAATGCAGTTCTGCTGTATGCGCTGCTGAAGAAGCAGGAGGAAAGTCCGGGCGGCAGGCAGCGGCCGGTGAAGATCGCCATGCCCGTGAACCTGAGAAGGTTCTTTCCCTCCATCACCCTGCGGAATTTTATTACTATGATCTATCCGGGAGTGGATCCCAGACTGGGTGAATATACTTTTGAGGAAATTGTCCGGCAGGTGCATGATTATATGCGTTATCATCTGAACGAGAAGCTGCTCCGGGGGGACATCACCACAAATGCGGCGACCCAGAGGAATCCCTTTATCAGGGTGGTTCCGCTTTTTTTAAAGGATTTTGTGGTGCGGCTGTTCTACACCAAGGTGCAGGACCGGAACTCGTCCGCAGGCCTGACCAATATGGGGGCGCTTCAGGTGCCGGAGGGCATGAGGCCCTATATCGAGCGGTTCGACATTTATATGGGGCAGCCCTTTTCCAGAAGGACGAACTGTGCCATCATCAGTTTCGGGGATATTCTGACGGTGAATTTTGCCAGCAGTATCATAGAGGCGGACGTGGAGAGATATTTTTTCCGGAAACTGGTGCAGGACGGCATACATGTAAAGATCGAGAGCAACAGGGAGTAGACGGAAGAATCGGTAATGGACGCAGGCGGACTGAAGGGAAGGCGGAGGTGCGGGCCGAGCGGGCAGCGGGTGCAGGCGGATGTTGCAAAAGAGACGGGCGCAAACGTAGGGCCGGGGCCGGGCGGGCAGCGGAAGCTGCAGAAAGGAATGAGAGGAGAGCTATGTCATATTGTGTGAATTGCGGGGTGGAACTGGATGCGTCTGCGGCGGAATGTCCCTTGTGCAACACGCCGGTGCTGAACCCGAGGGAGTTTGAGCAGCATGCGCTTTCGGCTGCAGAGGGTAGCCGGCCTGCACTGGCGCCTTTTCCGGGTGAGAAGGGGCAGGTGGAGACGGCGAACAAAAAGGATCTGGGGATCCTGCTTTCCATGGTGGTGCTGGCATCTGCCATCACCTGCGGAGTGCTGAATGCGACGGTGTTCCGTGAGAATCTATGGTCGCTGGCGGTCATAGGGGCCTGCGCCGTCCTATGGGTGGTGATGATTCCTGCGGTGATCTATACAAAACAGTCGGCATACATTTCCCTGCTGCTGGACGGGGCAGTGGTGGCGGTTTATCTGTATATGCTGACCTTTATGACGGGGGGGAGCGGTTGGTTCTGGGGGCTCGGACTGCCCATAGCGGTTCTGGTGACGGCTATGACGGAGGTGCTGACGCTGTGCATCCGCAGGCTGCCAAAATCGTTTCTGACGGTTGCGCTGTATCTTTTTACGGCGGCAGGGGTGCTGTGCGTGGGCCTGGAGATCCTGATTGACAGATACATCGACGGTGAAATCTCCATCAGGTGGTCGGCGGTGGTTCTGGTGGTCTGCGTGATTCTGGACATTGCCCTGATCACCATGCTTTCCCGCAGAAGGCTGCGGAACGCAGTGCGCAGGAGGCTGCATTTCTGAGATTGGACAGGCGGGAAAAGCGCTGCCGGCATGGCAGGCGCAGGATGAATCGATCCATAGCAGAAGAGATGGACTGGATGCCCTTGTTTGACGTGGTAAAGGGAGGATGTGCCTGAAGGGGGCGGCTACGTCCGTTGAGAGGAGAGGGAGTTTAAGAGATGGAAGGAACGGATGGCATACGGAAGCGGCTGCGGCTGAGGCCGGGCAGAGCGGCAGCAGGGAGGACTGAAAAAGGCAGGACGGCAGGAAAAGCAGAAGAGCAGGCCCGGCCGACAGAGAAGCAGGCCCAGACAGCGGAGAAGCAGGTTCTGCCCACAGAGAGGCAGGCCCAGGCAGCGGAAAGGCAGGCCCGGGCCCCGGAGAAGAAGGAGACGGAGAAAACGGAACTGGAGAAGCTGGAGTCGGAGGGAATCGACAAGAGAAGCCAGAATCTGATGCAGCTGATCAGGCGGGTACATGGTCTGGTGGAAAATCCCGATCTGGAAAAGCACAGACAGTCGCAGGACTATATCGGCACCATTCTGGGCAATGCGAGAGATATCCGATACCGGGAGGTGGATATCGGCGGCATGTACGGAGAATGGGTCAGTGTGAACAGGGCCCATATGAAGAAATATGTGATTCTGCACTGCCATGGGGGCGGATATTCCACGGGAAGCAGTGTCTATGCCAGAACACTCACCTCCAAGCTGGCGGCGTCCACCTCCATGGACGTGCTCTGCTTCGACTACAGGCTCGCTCCGGAGAACCCTTGTCCCGCTGCGCTGGAGGACGGGATGAAGGCGTGGAACTATCTGATGCTCCTGGGGTACGGCGCAAGGGACGTGATCCTGACGGGGGATTCGGCGGGAGGGAATCTGGCGCTTTCTCTGGTTCTCAGGCTGAAGCAGGAGGGGAGGATCCTGCCAAGAGGCATGGTGCTGATGTCGCCCTGGACGGATCTGACCTCCTCCGGCAGGTCCTTTCAGACGAAGGCAGACCTGGACCCGGTGCTGAACAAGGCTTATATAGATAAGATGGTGGAGGCCTACGCCGGAGACAGAGATCTGAAGGATCCCTTCGTATCTCCCCTCTATGGCGATTTCGGGGGATTTCCGCCCACGTATATTCAGGTGGGGGAGAACGAGATTCTGCTCAGCGACTCCCTGCGGCTACATCAGGCCTTTGTGGACGCCAATGTGCCCGTGCGGCTGGATGTCTGTCCCGGTATGTGGCATGTGTTCCAGATGTCGCCCATGAAGGCGGCCCGTGCTGCCATGGACAAGAATGCAGAGTTCATCTATGATATCTGCCGGTAGCGGCCGGAGGGCCTTCGGAAGGCTTTCGAAGAGCCTTGGAGGGTTTTAAAAGGGATTCGGAGAATTTCGGAAAGATTTCAAAAGTCTTCCGAAAGGTTTTTGTGTGCTAAAAAAAGGAATTGTCTGATGAATGCAGAATAATAAATATAGAGGAAGGTTTCGCTTATATGTGCCTCGTGGCACAGATTGGAGCAGAAATGACGATCAGAGAAAGCTTAGAGCAGTGGGAAATGAATTATCTGAGTCCCTGCGCAGCTCACAGCAGGGATTCCAGAGGCAGGCTCAAGGCCGAAGAGCAGTGCGATATCCGCCCGGTGTTCCAGCGGGACAGGGACAGGATCATCCACTGTAAGGCTTTCCGCAGGCTGAAGGATAAGACGCAGGTCTTTCTGTCTCCCGAGGGTGATCATTACCGTACCCGGCTGACCCATACCCTTGAGGTGTCCCAGAATGCCCGTACCATAGCCAAGGCCCTGAAGCTGAACGAGGAGCTGGTGGAGGCCATCGCACTGGGCCATGATCTGGGGCATACGCCCTTCGGCCATGCGGGAGAGCGGGCCCTGAACAGAGTGTGCCCGCTGGGCTTCGAGCACAGCCAGCAGAGCGTGAGGACAGTGGACAGGCTGGAAAAGGAGGGGCAGGGGCTGAACCTGACCTATGAGGTGCGGGACGGCATCAGGAACCACCAGACCATCGGAAAGCCTCACACGCTGGAGGGCAAGGTGGTAAGGCTTTCAGACAAGATCGCATATATCCACCACGATATGGACGATGCCGTCCGGGCAGGTATCCTGCGGGAGACGGATGTGCCCCTGGAGATCAGGGAGGTCATCGGGGATTCCCCCAGCAGCAGGCTGGATCATTTCATCCACGATATCGTGACGGCGAGCCTTGGAAAGAATGACATTCTGATGTCGGGGCGGGTGGAGGAGGCCATGAAGCGGATGCGGGCCTTTATGTTTGAGAACGTCTACCTGAACCCTGTTGCCAAGAGTGAGGAGAACAAGGCAGAGGTGCTGATGGAGACTCTATATAGTCATTTCATGAAGCATATCGACGAACTGCCGGAGGAGTTTTTGAACCTGCTTTCCGAGGGAGAGGTCAGGGAGCAGGTGGTCTGTGATTACGTGGGAGCCATGACGGACCGTTATGCCGTCGCTACCTACGAACGCATCTACATACCGAAATACTGGCCGTTCTGAGTCAGAGGAAAGGACATGTGCGCCGGGGCTACACTTCGGCGGCAGCAAAGGGGGCTTGTGCGTCGGGGGCGGTATAGGGAGGGCTGCTCTATGTGCCGTGAACCATGGCGGCAGCCCCTGGGGCGCAGGGTCCGGCGAAAGGTGAGAGGTGCCGATGTATTATCCGGAAGAACTGGTAGAGGAAATCAGGCTGAGAAACGATATCGTGGATGTGGTGTCCGGATACGTGAGACTGCAGAAAAAGGGCAGCAGCCACTGGGGGCTGTGTCCCTTCCACAATGAGAAGTCCCCGTCCTTCTCCGTGAACGGCGAGAGGCAGATGTACCATTGCTTCGGCTGCGGAGCGGGCGGGAACGTATATACATTCCTTATGAATTATGAGAATTATTCCTTTCCGGAGGCGGTACGGTTCCTTGCGGACCGCGCAGGGATCAGCCTGCCGGAGCCGGAGGAGTCCGAGGAGGCCAGAAAGCGGGAAGGCCGGCGGGCCAGGCTTCTGGAGGTAAACAGGGCGGCTGCGAAATTTTTTTATTATCAGCTGCGGGGGCCCCGCGGTGAGGCGGGGCGCCGATATCTGGAGAATAGAAGGCTGACGGAGGAGACCATGCGCAGGTTCGGGCTGGGCTTTGCCGGGAAGAACGGGGCGGAGCTGGTGGAGTATCTGCACAGCAGGGGCTTTGAGGACGAGCTGATCAAGGAGGCTGGGCTTGCCGGCTATTCGGAGCGGCACGGCATGACCAGCCAGTTCTGGAACAGGGTCATGTTCCCGATTCAGGACATTAACCACAAGGTCATCGGCTTCGGCGGACGGGTGATGGGGGACGGGGAGCCTAAATACCTGAATTCGCCGGAGACGCCGGTCTTTGACAAGAGGCGGAACCTGTATGGGCTGAATTACGCCAGAACTGCCAGAAGCGGGAACATCATTCTCTGCGAGGGCTATATGGACGTGATCGCCATGCATCAGGCAGGGTTCACGCAGGCGGTGGCGTCTCTGGGGACGGCCTTTACCCCCCAGCAGGCGACTCTGCTGAGACGCTATACCGACAATGTGCTGCTGGCCTACGACAGCGACGGGGCGGGGGTGAAGGCGGCCCTGCGGGGCATCGGTATTCTGCGGGAGGCCGGTCTTACGGGCAGGGTGATCGACATGAAGCCCTACAAGGACCCGGACGAGTTCATGAAGGCGCTGGGCCGGGAGGCCTTTCAGGAGCGGATCGAGCAGGCGGAGAACAGCTTCTTTTTCGAGATCCGGGTTCTGGAGGGGCAGTTCGACATGGGCGATCCCGAGCAGAAGACCCGCTTTCACCGGGAGATTGCCAAGAGGCTCTGCGGCTTCTCCGAGGAGATGGAACGGGAGAACTATCTGCAGGCGGTGGCGGCGAAATATTTTATCAGCGCCGAGAGCCTGCGCAGGCTGGTGGTGAGCTATGCGTCCCAGACGGGACTTCCCCGGCCTGCACAGCGCCCCAGATCGGGGGTACAGAGAAAGGCCGCCCCTGAGGAGAACGCAAAGAGGGCCCAGCGGCTGCTGATCACATGGCTTATGGAGGCGCCCGGACTCTACGGCAGGATCAGGAAGTATATATCCCCGGAGGATTTCACGGAGGAGCTTTACCGCACCGTGGCGGAGAGGATGTTCCGGGAGCTGGAGCAGGGCGATTTCCGGCCGGCAGGCATCATCAGCATGTTTTCCGAGGAGGAGCAGCAGCGGGAGGCCGCATCGCTTTTTTCTGCAAGCCTTCCTCCCATGGAGGCCGGTCAGGAGAGGGACAAGGCCTTCAGGGATGTCCTGCTCTCGGTGAAACGGAACAGCTATCAGTGCCATGTGGCACAGATGGGCACGGACGTGAATGCGCTGACGCAGGCCATCGAGGGCAAGAAGGCGCTTGAAGAGCTGGCCAGAACGCATATTTCCGTTGATTAGGGTTAAGATATTGGTAATGCTGCGGAAGATACAGGCGGGTCTGGCTATCATAAAGGAAGGACGGAACTGTTACGATGGATGAAAACCTACAGGCAAAGTTTGACGAGAAGGTGAAGGAGCTCCTTAACTCGGCAAAGAAGAAAAAGAATGTGTTGGAATATCAGGAGATCAGCGAGTTTTTTGCGGACATGCCTCTGGAGGAGGAGCAGTTCGAGAAGATTCTGGAGGTGCTGGAGCAGAACAACGTGGATGTGCTGCGCATCACGGACGATGACGTGGACACGGAGGAGATCCTGCTGACTGACGAAGACGAAGTCGACATGGAGAATCTGGATCTGTCCATTCCCGACGGGGTCAGTCTGGAGGATCCTGTCCGTATGTATTTAAAGGAGATCGGCAAGGTGCCCCTGCTCTCCGCGGAGGAGGAGATCGAGCTGGCCAAGAGGATGGAGCTGGGGGATCAGGATGCAAAGAAGCGTCTGGCAGAGGCGAACCTGCGTCTGGTGGTCAGCATTGCCAAGAGGTATGTGGGCAGGGGCATGCTGTTCCTTGATCTGATTCAGGAGGGGAACCTGGGTCTGATCAAGGCCGTGGAAAAGTTTGACTATAGAAAAGGATACAAGTTTTCCACCTATGCCACATGGTGGATCCGTCAGGCCATCACCAGAGCCATTGCAGATCAGGCCCGCACTATCCGGATTCCCGTGCATATGGTGGAGACCATCAACAAGCTGATCAGGGTCAGCAGGCAGCTGCTGCAGGAGCTGGGCCGGGAACCCACCCCGGAGGAGATCGCCGACGAGATGAATATGCCCCCCGACCGTGTGCGGGAGATCCTGAAGATCAGCCAGGAGCCGGTTTCCATGGAGACCCCCATAGGCGAGGAGGAAGACAGCCATCTGGGCGATTTCCTGGAGGACGAGCAGGTGCCTGCGCCCTCGGACGCGGCGGCGTTCACTTTGCTGAAGGAGCAGCTGGTGGAGGTGCTGGGCACGCTGACAGAGAGGGAACAGAAGGTGCTCCGGCTGAGGTTCGGCCTAGATGACAGCCGGGCGAGGACGCTGGAGGAGGTAGGCAAGGAATTCAACGTGACAAGAGAGCGCATCCGCCAGATCGAGGCGAAGGCGCTCCGCAAGCTCCGCCATCCCAGCCGGAGCAGGAAGCTGAAGGACTATCTGGACTGATGAGAAGAAAAGGAAGGGGCAGGGCGGCTCTGTCGAAGAGGCTTCAGATGGTGGCCGACATGGTCACGCCGGGAAACCGTCTGGCGGATGTGGGCTGCGACCATGGATTTCTGGACATCTGTCTGGTGCAGGAGGGCATATGCCCGAGAGCGCTGGCCATGGATGTGCGGGAGGGGCCCCTCGGGAGCGCCAGAGAGCATGTGCGGCAGGCCGGGCTGGGGGATTACATAGAGATCAGGAGGTCGGACGGCCTTCGGGCCTGCGGTGCGGACGAGGCGGATACGCTGGTCTGTGCGGGCATGGGCGGAAGGCTCATGGAAAGGATTCTGACAGAGGGGCTGGACAAGGCGGCACGGATGAAGGAGCTGATCCTGCAGCCCCAGTCGGAGCTTCCGGAATTCCGAGGCTTCCTGAGGAAGGCGGGCTTCAGGATAGTCCGGGAGGATGCGGTTTTTGAGGAGGGAAAGTATTACTTTGCCATGAAGGCCCTACCTCGGGACGGGGCTCTTGTCCAGGGCAGGAGCCCTGCGGGGGATGCCCGTGACGGAGGCATTTTCAGGGAGCTTCTGCCGGAGAGTGCAGAGACGGCGGAGCATGCCCGTCAGCTGTACGACATGTTCGGGGAGCTGCTGCTCAGGGAGGGGCATCCGGTGCTGCGCTCCTATCTGCTGGAGAGGAGAGGATGTCTTCAGAAGCTAGGGACAGTCATGGCGCAGGCCGGCACGGAGAGGGCCAGGGGACGCCTTGAAGAGGTTCAGGAGGAGCTGGCCAGGATAGAACAGGCACTTCATTTTTTCGGAAGGGAGGGGTCGGTATGAACCAGATTACGATCACCATAGAGGATGCGGGAGGAGAAAAGATAAAGCGGCAGGTGCCCCAGGGAACCACGCTGGAGTCTGTGGCGGAGGAGTTCCAGAGTGATTATGACGGCATGATCGCGGTGGCCTCCGTGGACGGCAAGATCCGGGAGCTGTTCAAAAAGGTGAACAGAGACTGCAGGGTCGGATTCTTCACTCTCAGGGACGATGTGGGCCACAAGACCTATGTGCGCTCGGCGAAGATGCTGTTCCTGAAGGCGCTTCAGGATGTGTTCGGCACGGAGGCGGCCAGAGTAAGCTGTATGGAATTCGCCATAGGGAGAGGAACCTATGTGAACACGCTGGGAACGGTGCCCGTGGGGGAGGAGAATGCCGAGAGGCTGAAAAGCAGGATGCGGGAGCTGGCGGAGGCGAGAACCCTCATCAGGAAGCGCTCCTATCCTCTGGAGGAGGCCATGGAGCTTTTCCGGGACAGGGGCATGGCCGACAAGGAGAAGCTGTTCCGCTACAGGATGAGCTCTTCCGTGAACATCTATGAGATGGACGGGTATTATGACTATTATTACGGATACATGCTGCCCGACGCAGGATATGTGAAGTGGTTCGATGTGGTTCCCTATGAGAACGGCTTCATGCTGGTGCTGCCCCAGAAGAAGTCCCCGGATATCATGGAGGTCTTCACGGACAGCAGGAAGCTGTTCGAGACCATGGAGGGAGCCAAGGACTGGGGCAGGGTGGCAGGCATCGAAACGGTGGGCGACCTGAACGACCAGATCTGCAACGGCTCCATGAGCGATCTGATACTGGTGCAGGAGGCGGAGCAGGAGAGGAAGATCGGGGAGATCGCAAAGGACATTGCGGCCCGGACGAATGTGAAGTTTGTCATGATCGCAGGCCCCTCTTCTTCCGGCAAGACAAGCTTCTCCCATAGGCTGTCCATACAGCTGCGGACGCTGGGGAAAAGGCCTCATCCCATCGCATTGGACAACTATTTTGTTGACAGGGAGCTGACCCCCAGAGACGAGAAGGGGGACTATAATTTTGAATGCCTGGAGGCCATAGACACGAAGCTCTTTAACGAGAACATGACCCGTCTGCTGGCAGGGGAGCGGGTGGAGCTGCCCAGCTTCAACTTCAAGGCTGGCAAGCGGGAATACAAGGGCGACTATATGCAGCTGGACAAGAGCGATATCCTCGTCATTGAAGGGATACACGGCCTGAATGAGAAGATGTCCTATGCCCTGCCGGAGGAGAGCAAGTACAAGATTTACATCAGCGCCCTGACCACGCTGAACATAGACGGACACAACAGGATCCCTACCACGGACGGAAGGCTTCTGCGGAGGATCGTCCGGGATGCCCGCACAAGGGGCTCCAGCGCCCAGAGGACCATACAGATGTGGAATTCCGTGCGCAGGGGGGAGGAGCAGTACATCTTTCCTTTTCAGGAGGGGGCGGACGCCATGTTCAATTCTGCGCTGATCTATGAGCTGGCGGTGCTGAAGCCCTTTGCGGAGCCGCTGCTGTTCCAGATCCCCAAAGAGGCGCCGGAGTACTATGAGGCCAAGAGGCTCTTGAAGTTCCTGAACTATTTCCTCAGCGTGCCCAGCGAGAGCCTGCCCAATAATTCCGTCTGCAGGGAGTTCGTGGGCGGGAGCTGTTTTAATGTGTGAGCAGCAGGCAATGTGCAGCAGGGGCTTGCATTTTCTGAAGATCACGGCTATAATGGGAAAGGTGAGTAGGATAAATGATCGC
Source organism: uncultured bacterium (assembly GCA_947565325.1). Taxonomy (GTDB): domain Bacteria; phylum Bacillota; class Clostridia; order Lachnospirales; family Lachnospiraceae; genus Acetatifactor. The sequence goes on along the minus strand of CANOFQ010000004.1, from coordinate 15,654 downwards.
AGCTGCCCCAGGTGGGGCATGGTGAGGAAAGTCCGGGCTTCAGAGGGCAGGATGCCGGATAACGTCCGGTGGAGGCGACTCCAAGGCCAGTGCAACAGAAAAATACAGCCCGCCCCGACGGCGCAGTGCCTTAGGGCGCAGGTAATGGTGGAAAGGCAGTGTAAGAGACTACCGTCCGTGCGGCAACGTGCGGAGCTTCTGTAAACCCCATCCGAAGCAAGACCAGAAAGAAGGCGATAGGCTTGCCCGGCCTGCCTTCAGGTAGGTCGCTGGGACGCGGCTGGCAACAGTGCGCGCTAGATAGATGATCATTCGAGACATAACCCGGCTTATCGTCCTGCTCACTTTTCCGGGGAAGGCCGTTTTCTGCGGCGTTTCCCGGAATATCCCGACAGAAATGCCTTGTGGGGCTGGGAGAGAAGGCATATGCGGCGGGAAGGCGGAATCGGAGGGCATAGGGCTTTGAGGGCGGAATGAGAAGGCCTATAGATTTGAAACCAGGAGGTTTTACATGCCATGGAAGCGTACAAGCAGGAATTTATCGAATTCATGATCGACAGTCAGGCGCTGAAGTTCGGAGACTTTACCCTGAAAAGCGGCAGAAAGTCCCCGTTCTTTATGAATGCAGGCTCCTATGTGACGGGAACGCAGCTCAGGAAGCTGGGGGAATATTATGCCAGAGCGATTCACGACAGGTACGGGGACGACTTTGATGTGCTGTTCGGGCCGGCCTATAAGGGGATTCCCCTGAGTGTTGCCGCAGCCATGGCCTACAGCCAGCTCTACGGCAGGGATGTCCGCTATTGTTCCAACCGCAAGGAAGCAAAGGACCATGGAGACGTGGGAATACTGCTGGGCAGCGGGCTGAAGGATGGGGACAGAATAATAATAATAGAGGATGTGACCACTTCCGGCAAGTCAATCGATGAAACCTATCCCATCGTCATGGCACAGGCGAAGGTGCAGGTGAGGGGGCTGATGGTCTCGCTGAACCGTATGGAGAAGGGCCCCGGGGGAGCCCTGAGCGCACTGGAGGAGCTTCAGGAGAAGTACGGCTTTGAGGCACACTCCATCGTGACCATGCAGGATGTGGTGGAGTGCCTCTACAATAGGCCATATAAAGGTCAGATCTATATCGACGATGTGCGGAAGAATGCCATTGACGAATACTATAAAATATACGGAGCCTAGGCGCGGGGACGAAAATCCGCCGTAAAAGAAGGGAGCAATGCTATGGAACAGAAGCTGTATAAGGTGATGAAGGGCACGGGCGTCACGAACATTGCCGTGGGAGTGCTTGTGCTGGTCGTGGGAATCGTGTCAGGGATCTTGCTGATCGTGGCCGGGGCGAAGCTGATTGCAGGGAAGTCCAAAATTCTATTTTGAAGGTGAGGAGTCATAAATGGGCATTTCCTGCGGGGAGCGCCCTTTTAATGTTTCATGAAGAAAAAGAAAGCGTTCATTTTTACGGACAGAAGAAATTCAAATCGGGCGGTAATGGCTGTGATTCTGGGAATCATCAGCCTTATTTCGCTTGGAGCGGCAGTGCTGTCCGCCTTCTGGGAGGGCTTCGCCCCGCCCCGCTACGGTATCGTGGGGATATTGGCGACAGCTTATTCGGCGGCGGGGATGGCCATGGGGCTGACGACAGCCTTTAAACCAGACTACTATAAGCTGTTTCCGGTGCTGGCCATCGTCCTGAACGGTGCGGCGCTGGGGGCGGCGGGACTGATTCTGTATATGGGGGCGTATCTGTGATGGAGAGTGAGAGGCAGGAGATTCTGAGGGAACGTTACGGGCTGGTGACGGAAAGGATCAGGGAGATTCCCGGGGAGCGCCTGGGGGACGAGGAGCTGGAGGCCTATTTTTCCTTCTGTGCAGGATTTCTGATGATGATCGACGAGACGGTGGGTTTTCTGGCAGGCGGCGGTCTGGAGACGGCGCCCCTGGGGGAGCTTGAGCGGCGCAACCGGGCTCTGTATGAGGATATTCTGCCGGAGCACTATGAGGAGAGCTACGGCAATCCGGCCGTGGCGGTGAGACGGCTGGGGGAGGAGCTTGGCCGGCCGCTGTGCTTTCTCTATGCGGAGCTTCGCAGTCTCATCGGCTTTGTCTACGAGGGGAGACTTGGGGAGCTGGTGATCCGTATGGAGCTGTTCGCAGAGATTTACGGGGCATTCTCCCATGCGGCAGGGGAGGGGGAAGCGTTGCCCTCGGGAGCCCAGGTGGGGAGAATGCTGTACTGGTTCGTCAGCGATTACTCGGAGGTGGCGGCAGAGCGCAGGGTCAGGGAGCAGGTCTGTGCCGACAACTGCTTCGCCGTAGACAGAATCCAAAACAGCGACCTGAGCGATGAGAGATATCTGTATTCCTATGGGGAGTATGTGAGCCGGAATGAGGTGGAGACTGCCAGGTTCATGGCAGGGCTTCCGCAGGAGACGATTCTCACCATGGCGGGGGCCTATACGGAGGGGTACCGCATGGGCTTTGAGGTCACGGGGAAGGATCTTTCGAAGAAGAGGACGGTAGGATTATATTACAAGCTTGGATTTGAACGCATGATGAGGCAGTCCATTGAAAATTTTGCGAAGATGGGACTGCGGCCCGTGGCTGCCAGGACCGCCGCAAGCGTGCTTGACAGCGGGGGCGGCTTCAGGGGCGGCGATCCCAACCGGCAGTTCGGCTATGACCATAAGGACGATTATGCCCTCTTTCTGGACAGAAATTATGTGAACCGGAGACTTGAGGTCACGAGGACGGCCTACGAGGCATATAAGGAGCAGGCGGCGGTCTACGGAGGACCGGCGGCGGTGGACACCTTCGGGGAGAAGGAATTTTCTCCCGCCATCAAGCAAGAGGCGCTGAAGCTTTCCGACGAGCAGAACCGGCTGTGGGTGGAATATTGGTCCAAGATGAGGGAGCTGCAGAGCGAATACATTCCTTCGGAGGAGAGAAGCTTTACCGTCATTGCCTTCCCCGTGCCGGAGATCGGGTCTGTGTTCCGGGAGCTGTTTCAGGAGACCATACGCATCAATACGCTGGACTATATGCTTTACCGCAAAGTGCAGCAGACTCTGATCGACGCTCTGGACAAGGCGGACTGCTGTGAGATCCGGGGCATGGACGGCAACAGGACGGCCCTTAGGGTCAATCTGTATAAGCTGGCGGATCCGAGGAGGGAGACGATTTTCGAGAACTGTGTGGCGGACGTGAACATTCCCGTGGGGGAGGTGTTCACCTCGCCGGTGCTTCAGGGGACGGAGGGCGTGCTGCATGTGAAGAGGGTCTTTCTGAACGGGCTGGAGTACCGCAATCTGGCCATCACTTTCCGGGACGGCATGATCAGCGACTATTCCTGCGATAATTTCGACCGGAATTTCATTTTTGAGAACATTCTCGGGCGACACGAATCGCTGCCGCTGGGGGAGTTCGCCATCGGCACCAACACCACCGCCTATGTGGCCGCAAGGCGGCTGGGGGTGGAGGCCAGGCTGCCCGTCCTGATCGCAGAGAAGATGGGGCCTCATTTTGCCGTGGGGGACACCTGCTACTCCCATGCGGAGGAGGTCAGGGTATACAACCCGGACGGAAAGGAGATCGTGGCCAGAGACAATGAGGTGTCCCTGCTCCGCAGACGGGATCCTGCAAGGGCGTATTTCAACTGTCACACCGACATCACGATCCCCTACGACGAGCTGGGAGAGCTGACGGCGGTGGGAAAGGACGGGAGCAGGACTGTCATTATCCGGAAGGGCAGGTTCGCACTGCCCGGCTGCGAGGAGCTCAACAGGGCATTCGGGGAAGAGGGCTGAGGGACGGCCCGGGACTGCCCTGTACGGATATCAGGCAGCCGTCCGCAGCCCGGCCCGGACTGGGGGCGCCGGTACAGGTCCGAAAAAAACAGTTGCGTACCGGAGAGTATTTTAGTAAACTGGAGATGTAAACTGAAGGCGGGAGACAGGAGGAGCTTTTCGTGGTTGACTTCATCGTGAATACGTTTGCGGAGATCGCCGATTTCTTCATCACCCTTTGGGTGGACAAGGTGGTTGACAGATGTGCCCAAAAGCGTAAAAGGAGGCAGGGAAGCTTTTCCGAAAAGGACGAAAAGGAAATTTGAAAAAGAAGCCTGAAAAGAGGTTCATTTGGGATGAGCTTCATTCAGGGGGCGTTTCATTCAGGATGGGATTTGCTTAGGATAAGATTCATTTATAGAATGCGGTTCATTTATAGAATGTGGTTCATCTATAGGATGAGATTTGTATACAAGACAAGGAGGACATCATGGCAAAGGACGAGATGCGGAAGGAAAGCGTGCCCTTGGTGGGCATAGTGATGGGCAGCGATTCCGACATGCCGGTCATGGCGAAGGCGGCGGATATTCTGGAGGAGCTGGGGGTGCCCTATGAGATGGCCATCATCAGCGCCCACAGGGAGCCGGAGGTGTTTTACGAGTATGCCAGAAGCGCAGAGGAGAGGGGCTTTAAGGTGATCATCGCAGGAGCCGGCATGGCTGCCCATCTGCCCGGTATGTGTGCGGCGATCTTTCCCATGCCCGTCATAGGGATCCCCATGCATACAACCTCTCTGGGAGGCAGGGACTCCTTGTATTCCATCGTGCAGATGCCCTCTGGGATCCCCGTGGCCACGGTGGCCATAAACGGGGGAGCCAATGCGGGCCTGCTGGCGGCAAGGATCCTGGCAACCTCCGACCCGGACCTGCTGGGAAGGCTGAAGGATTATAGCCAAAAGCTTAAAAGTCAGGTGGAGGCAAAGGACGCAAGGCTCAAGGAAGTGGGATACAAGGCCTATATGGAAGGGCGGAAGGGAGAATAGATGGATTACAAGAAAGCGGGAGTGGATATCGAGGCCGGATACAAGTCCGTGGAGCTGATGAAGGAGCATGTGAAGGCTACCCTGCGCCCGGAGGTTCTGGGGGGCATAGGAGGCTTTTCCGGGGCATTTTCCATGGGCAGAATCAAAAATATGGAGAAGCCCGTGCTGCTGTCCGGCACGGACGGGGTGGGAACCAAGCTGAAGCTTGCCTTCTTGATGGACAGGCATGACACGGTGGGCATCGACTGTGTGGCCATGTGCGTGAACGACGTGGCCTGTGCGGGAGGGGAGCCGCTGTTCTTTCTGGATTACATAGCCTGCGGGAAGAATTATCCCGAGAAGATAGCCGCCATCGTGAAGGGCGTGGCAGAGGGCTGCAGGCAGGCGGGGGCCGCACTGGTGGGCGGGGAGACCGCCGAGCATCCCGGTCTGATGCCGGAGGAGGAGTATGATCTGGCTGGCTTCACGGTAGGTGTCGCAGAGGAGAGGGAGCTGATCACCGGGGAGCATATCAGGGAGGGGGACGTGCTGATCGGCATGGCATCCTCCGGGGTGCATTCCAACGGCTTCTCTCTGGTGCGCAGGGTGTTCCAGATGACGAGGGAGAGCCTGGATACTTATTATGAGGAACTGGGCGGCACGCTGGGGGAGACCCTGCTCACCCCCACGAAGATCTACGTGAAGGCACTGAGAAGCATAAAGGATGCAGGATTCGTAGTTAAGGGCTGCAGCCATATCACAGGAGGGGGATTCTACGAGAATATTCCCAGAATGCTCCCGGAGGGCATACGGGCCGTGGTGCGGAAGGACAGCTATGAGGTTCCGGCCATATTCCGGCTGCTGAGCAGCAGAGGGGGCATCGGTGAGGAAATGATGTACAACACCTACAACATGGGACTGGGCATGGTGCTGGCGGTCTCGCCGGAGGATGCAGAGGGAGTGACGGCCGCCATAAGGAGCGCCGGAGAGACGCCCTATAGAGTGGGATACTGTACAGTCGGTGAAAAGGGAGTGGAGCTATGCTGAGGGCGGCAGTCTGTGTGTCGGGCGGGGGAACCAATCTGCAGGCCATTCTGGATGCCATGGATGCAGGGACGCTGACAAACACGGAGATCATAGCGGTGATCAGTAACAACCCGGGTGCGAAGGCCCTCTCCAGAGCCCGGGGCCGGGGCATCCCTGCGCTGGTGCTCTCCCCGAAGGATTATCCGGACAGGGAGGCCTTCGATGAGGCCTTTACCGCAAAGCTCTGTGAGCTGGCACCGGATCTGATCGTGCTGGCGGGGTTCTTGGTGAAGATTCCGCCCCAGCTGGTAGCAAGGTTCAGCAATCGGATCATAAACATTCATCCGGCGCTGATCCCCTCCTTCTGCGGGGTGGGATATTACGGTCTGAAGGTACACGAAAAGGTGCTGGAGCGGGGCGTGAAGCTTACGGGGGCCACGGTGCATTTTGTCAATGAGGGCATGGACGAGGGTCCTATCATTGCCCAGAAGGCAGTGCAGGTGGAGGAAACGGACACGCCTGAGATACTCCAGAGGCGGGTCATGGAGCAGGCAGAGTGGATTCTGCTGCCCAGGGCCATGGACGACTTTGCCAACGGAAGGCTCAGGGTGGTTGACGGCAGAGTGCGCAGGGTATAAAATGGAAAGAGATTAGGGCAGGAGCGGCTGCAGGCCGGCAGGCCATGACAGCCGGCGAGGGTCTGACGGGGCCGGAAAAAACGGTCCGGGGCAGGGAAGGATGCCTGCGGAAGACGGGTGGGAGGGTGTGATTATGAAGGTTTTGATTGTGGGCGGAGGCGGCCGTGAGCATGCCATCGCCGTGAGCATGAAGAAGAGCAGCAGGGTGGATGCGCTTTACTGTGTGCCCGGAAATGCGGGAATCGCACAGATCGCAGAGTGTGAGCCCTCCATCGGCGTCATGGAATTCGACAGGATCGTGTCCTATGCCAAGGAGAAGGCGGTGGATCTGGTGTTCGTCGCCCCGGACGATCCTCTGGCCGGAGGTCTGGTGGACGCACTGGAGGCGGCAGGCCTGCGGGCCTTCGGCCCCAGAAAGAATGCGGCGATTCTGGAGGGGAGCAAGGTGTTCTCCAAGAATCTGATGAAGAAATACCATATCCCCACGGCGGCCTATGAGACCTTTGACGATTCCGAAAAAGCGCTGGCCTATCTGGAGACGGCGAAGCTCCCTATCGTCCTGAAGGCGGACGGGCTTGCTCTGGGAAAGGGTGTGCTGATCTGCAGCACACTTGAGGAGGCCAGGGCAGGCATAAGAGAGCTCATGGAGGAGAAGCATTTCGGCAGTGCCGGGGACAGGATCGTGATAGAGGAATTCATGACGGGCAGGGAGGTGTCCGTGCTGGCCTTCGTGGACGGCAGGACGGTGAAGCCCATGACCTCTGCGCAGGATCACAAGCGGGCCAGGGACGGGGACCAGGGGCTGAACACAGGAGGCATGGGATGCTTTTCACCCAGTCCCTTCTACACGGAGGAGGTGGATACGTTCTGCCGTAAATATATCTATCAGCCTACCGTGGATGCCATGGCGGCTGAGGGCAGGGAGTTCAAGGGAGTCCTCTTCTTCGGCCTCATGCTGACGCCAGAGGGACCCAAGGTGCTGGAGTACAATGCCAGATTCGGGGATCCGGAGACGCAGGTGGTGCTGTGCAGGATGGAGAACGACATCATGGACGTGGTGGATGCCTGCATCGACGGCAGGCTGGACCAGACAGACCTGCGGTTTCAGGACAATGCCGCAGTGTGCGTGGTGCTGGCATCGGAGGGGTATCCCGAGTCCTACCAGAAGGGCTTCGAGATCTCCGGGCTGGAGCGCTTCGACGGCAGAGAGGACTATTATTGCTTCCATGCCGGCAGCAGGCAGGACGGTGAGGGCCGTATCGTGACAAACGGCGGACGGGTGCTGGGAGTGACGGCTAAGGGGCGCAGTCTTCAGGAGGCCCGGACAAAGGCTTATGAGGCAACGGAATGGGTGACCTTTGCCAATAAATATATGCGTCATGATATCGGCAAGGCCATCGACGAGGCCTGAAAGGGTAAGAAATAAAGGAAGGAACACGGATCGGAGGCGTTACAGATGAACATTTTAGGAGCGTTGGATGCGTACCATGTGCCCCGCACATGTAAGCAATGCGGAGGCGTGATGATATTCAAGGGCGTAGGGGAATATCATTGTGAGGACTGTGGCTTTGTGGATTATGACGATTATGGGAAGGTCAGGATGTACATTGAGAACCACAAGGGAGCTACTGCCGCTGAAATCGAGAAGGAAGTGGGGGTGGCACAGCGGACGGTGCGGCGTCTCTTAAAGGACGGCAGGATAGAGATAGCGGAGGGCTCCAAGGTGTATCTGCGCTGCGAGCTCTGCGGCAAGCAGATTCGCTCAGGAGAGTTCTGCCCTGACTGTGAGATCAAGGTTCACCGCAGTCTGGAGGAAAAGCAGAGGGAGACCATGCGCAAGGTGGCGAAGGGCTTCGGCATGGACCAGAAGGGCGAAGAGGGCCAGAAGAGATTTGTAAGGGAATAAGATCAAAGAGAGGGAAACATATGAGAAAGATGTTAGAGTACCGCAGCAGACTCATAAAAGGCGGCATCCTGCTGGCACTGGCGCTGGCGCTGTTCGGCAGGGTGTTTTTCGCAGAATCCATTTTGAGCCATGCGGAGAGCAAGGGAAAGATTTCGGCCGCCAGCGCAAGGATCAGGCAGGAGCCCAACACCTCCAGCCAGATGGTCGGCAGCACCGAGAGGGACAAGGAGGTAAGCATTGTCAGTCAGGTGAAGGGCGCTGACGGCTATACATGGTACAAGGTCTACGTGACTGCGGATACCCTGGGCTATATCCGGTCGGATCTGGTGACCATCACCGACGGCACCACGCCGCCCACGGAGGGCGGGACAGCCACGCCGCCGCCCTCCAGTGAGCCTCCGGCGTCGGACGAACCCCCTATGTCTCCGCCGGATGTCACCGAGGTGAACCCGGTCAGCGGTACAGTGACGGGGGATTCCGTCAAGATCTGGGACAACATATCCACGGCGGCAAACGAGCTGACCGTGGTGCAGAATGCCACTGCCCTTACGATCACGGGGCAGGCGACGGATGCAGAGGGCGTTACATGGTACAGAGTGAGCTTCATCTCCAATGAAACCACCGTGGAGGGCTTTGTCCAGTCGGTCTATGTGCACCCTTCCATGGATCTGAGCCCCGTGACGCCGGATCAGCCCCCGGTGACGGAGCCCACGCCCACGCCGGTTCCCCAGAAGCAGTATGAGACCATCTATATCAACGGGGAATGGAAGCTGTACAATATCGACGATCCCAACAACGGCTATTCCATTCAGGCCCTTCTGAATGCGAACAGCAGCAACAAGGAGCTCTATGAGGACGCCCTGAAGTCGGCCAAGAGCCAGAAGGTCATCATCATCATTCTCGTGTTCCTGCTGGTGGCGGCAGTGGCAGGCATAGCGTTCCTTGTCTTCAAGGTGCGGGATATGATGGATTCCGCATATTTCAGCGAGGTGGAGAATGAGACGCTGAGAAGGCGCAGCGCATCAGGAGGCCAGAACGGCAGCCAGAGGGTCATGCACAAGGTAGGCGGGGAGAGGCAGGAGGAACGGGCATCGGGAACGAGACAGCCTGCGGCCGGCACTCAGGGGCAGCGTCCCGCGGGAGGAAGCTCCCAGAGTCAGCGTCCGGCAGGCGGGCCGTCCCAGAGCAGGAGGCCTGCAGGGGCCGCTCCCTCCGGCACTCAGGGACAGCGTCCCGCAGGAGCCTCCCAGGGCCAGAGGGCCGGGGGAGCATCCGCATCCGGCTCTCAGGGACAGCGCCCTGCGGGGGCCTCTCAGGGGCAGCGTCCCACGGGCGCATCTGCAGCCGGTTCCCAGAGTCAGCGCCCTGCAGGGGGAACCTCCCAGAGCCAGCGTCCGGCAGGCGGGCCGTCCCAGAGCAGGAGGCCTGCAGGAGCCGCTCCTTCCTCTTCTCAGGGGCAGCGTCCCGCAGGCGTTCCGCAGGGGGCAAGGCCCGTACAGAGCGGGGCCCAGAAGGCCCAGCCCAAGAATTTCATGGAGGATGACGAGGAGTTTGAATTTGAGTTCCTGAATTATGACGGAGACGACGAAAAATAGATAGTATATATGGCCGTGTGTTCGCAGCTGTGAATGCACGGCTGAAGACAGGGAATATCCCGGAAGGGGATGTTCCTTGTTTTTACATAGGCGATTTATAAAAAACATCTAAACTTTTTCTTGTTCCGGTTGACAGTGCAGGGGGGCTGATTTATGATTTATACTGCACCTCAGTAAAATTTGCGGTAAAATACCACGAAAGACCGCCGGCCATACAGGGACGTCTGCGACGGGTTCGTAAATTCCGGCAGTCTTGAGTATAAGCGGGAAAGGAGGCTGTCATGATTATCGAGATTGATTTTAACAGTGATGAGGCGCTGTACCTTCAGCTCTGCAACCAGATCATCATGGGCATAGCCACGGCGCAGCTGTGCGAGGGCGATTCCCTTCCCAGCGTCCGGCAGCTGGCGGACTCCGTCGGCATCAATATGCATACTGTGAACAAGGCCTACACTGTCCTGAGGCAGGAGGGGTATGTGAAGGTGGACAGGAGAAGAGGGGCCGTGGTTGCCATAGACGTGGACAGGATAAGGACTCTGGAGAACCTTAAGAGGGAGCTGCAGGTCATTCTGGCCAAGAGCAGCTGCAAGAACATTTCAAAAGAAGAGGTTCACGAACTGATCGAGGAAATATACGGTGACTATAGTCAGGGAGAGGCGATAGAGGCGCAGCTGAAGCAGTGAATCGCCACAGGCGTTCTTTGGAGGCATCTGTGGAACGGGAACAAGGTGAACATCACCTGAGACAGGAGGATCGATTACAATGCAGTCACGATTTACAGACAAGGCGCAGGAGGCGCTGAATCAGGCGGCCAAATGTGCCAGCCGTCTGAAGCAGGGATATGTGGGGACGGAGCATGTTCTGGCAGGTCTGCTGAAGGAGCAGACAGGGGTGGCCCATAGGGTTCTGACGGACAACGGGGTGGAGCTGTCCCAAGTGCTTGAGATGATCCGGGAGCTCATCGCCTTCGACGGAGGCGTGGCCCTGAGCGATCGGGGAGGCTATTCTCCCAGAGCGAAAAAGATTCTGGAGGAGGCCCATAGGCAGGCGGCCAGATTCGGGCAGAGCGAGACGGGGACGGAACACATTCTGATGGCTTTGATCAGGGAGGGGGAGAACGTGGCGGTCCGGCTCCTGAACACCATCGGGGTGAATATACAGAAGCTGTATGCGGATACCCTGATTGCCATCGGGCAGGACGGGAATCTGTACAAGGAGGATCTGGGAAGAAGGAATGCGGGAAAGGGGAGGCCTGCGGTGCTTGCCCAGTACAGCAGGGATCTCACCGCCATGGCCAGGGACGGGAAGCTGGATCCCGTGATCGGCAGGGAGGATGAGATCACCCGGCTGATTCAGATCCTCAGCCGCCGGACAAAGAACAATCCCTGTCTGATCGGCGAGCCCGGTGTGGGCAAGACAGCGGTGGTGGAAGGTCTCGCCCAGCGCATCGTGGACGGGAACGTGCCCTTCACGGTGAAGGACAAGAGAGTGCTGACGCTGGACCTGTCCGGGATGGTGGCCGGCAGCAAGTACAGGGGCGAGTTTGAGGAGCGGATCAAGCGGGTCATCCGGGAAGTGATAGAAGACGGAAATGTGATTCTGTTTCTGGACGAGCTCCATACTCTCATCGGCGCAGGGGGAGCAGAGGGGGCCATCGATGCCTCCAACATCCTGAAGCCGTCTCTGGCCAGAGGGGAGCTGCAGCTGATCGGAGCCACCACCATAGCGGAATACCGTAAATATATCGAGCGGGACGCAGCGCTGGAGAGGCGGTTCCAGCCGGTGAACGTGGAGGAGCCCACCCAGGAGGAGGCCGTCCGGATACTGGAGGGCATCAAGGGGATGTACGAGGAGCACCATAAGGTGAATATCACCATGGAGGCGGTGCAGGCCGCAGTGAGGCTCTCCGGCAGATATATCAACGACAGGAATCTGCCGGACAAGGCTATCGATCTGATTGACGAGGCGGCGGCCAGCGCAAGGCTTCGGACGGCGGAGGTGCCGGACAAACAGAAGGAGCTGCTTGAGCAGATCAAGAAGATGGACCAGCAGATAGAGAGATCCATCCGGATGGAGGCTTTCTCTCAGGCGGCGGAGATCAAACAGAGTCAGGACGCCCTGATGAAAAAGTACCAGCGTATGCAGAAGCGGGCGGAGGGGCAGGAGACGAACCGCAAATACACCGTCGGCGAGGAGGAGATCGCAGAGGTGGTGGCCATGTGGACCAAGATCCCTGTGACCAAGCTGGCCCAGAAGGAGAGCGAGCGCCTGCTGAAGCTGGAGGGCATCCTGCACAAGCGTGTCATCGGTCAGGAGGAGGCCGTGAAGGCCGTGGCGAGAGCCATGCGCAGGGGCAGGGTGGGCCTGAAGGACCCGAAGCGCCCCATCGGCTCCTTTATGTTTCTGGGGCCCACCGGCGTGGGGAAGACGGAGCTCTCCAAGGCGCTGGCGGAGGCCATGTTCGGCACGGAGGACGCCATTATACGGGTGGATATGTCGGAGTACATGGAGGGACATTCCGTGTCGAAGATGATCGGCTCGCCTCCGGGCTATGTGGGCTTCGAGGAGGGAGGACAGCTTTCTGAGAAGGTGCGCCGCAATCCCTATTCCGTGGTGCTCTTCGACGAGATCGAGAAGGCCCATCCGGATGTGTTCAATATACTGCTGCAGATACTTGACGACGGGCATATAACGGATTCTAAGGGCAGGAAGGTCAGCTTCAAGAACACGGTCCTGATCATGACCTCCAATGCTGGGGCCCAGAGGATCGTGGATCCTAAGAATCTGGGTTTTTCCATGGCGAACGATATCAAGAAGGATTATGAGAAGATGAAGTCAGGGGTCATGGAGGAGGTGAAGCGCAGCTTCAAGCCGGAGTTCATTAACCGGATAGATGATATAATCGTATTCCATCAGCTCACAAATGATGATATGAAGTCCATCGTGAGCCTTCTGGCATCGGAGCTGCAGAAGCGCTGCGAGGCCCAGATGGACATTCGGCTGACCATGACGGGAGCGCTGAAGGAGTATCTGGTGGAGAAGCATGCGGATGTGAAGATGGGGGCAAGACCCCTGAAGCGCGCCATTCAGTCCGTGGTGGAGGACGCACTGGCAGAAGAGATCCTTCTGAAGAGAGTGCAGCCCGGCGATGTTGTCTCCGCGGGCTTCAAGAACGGAAAGGTATGCTTCAGCGTAAAGAGCAGACTGTAAGTCCGCAGGGTGCAGTGCCGGTCACGGAAAAGGCCTGTGAAAAAAGCTTGTGCAAAAAAGCATATGGAAAAAAATACAAATTTCAGTAGAAAAAACGGTTCTTTTATATTATACTGGAAGCATGAGGCAGGAGTGTCTCCGGACCGGCCCCGGAGAGGAGGATCCGAGTGTCCGGCTTCAGGCTATGGATGCAGGAACCGTCGCAGTGAGGGTGCGGCCCGCAAAAGGACAGGAGGATACACAGATGGCAGTGGTGGAAGAATTGCTCCGCAGCGAATCTGACGGCGCAATCAGTTTTGGCAACCATAAACTATCCAGAAAGGCAAAGGTAGAGGACTTCCGGCATGAGGGGGATCTGCTGAAGGTAAAGACCTATAACGAGATCACCAAGCTGGAAAAGAACGGCATGTTCTTATATGAGTCGGTGCCGGGCACCAGTGTTCTGGGGTTCACGGAAAAGGCGGACGGCGTGGAGTTCATCGTGGAAGGCGATGAGGATGCCCAGATCACGGTGGGCCTTGCGGACGACAGGGAATACGAGGTGTTCCTGGACGGGGCAAGCAGGGGCGTGATAAAGACGGGGCTGGGCGGAAAGCTGTCCCTGAGCGTCGAGCTTGCGGCGGCAGGAGAGGTTCCGGTAAAGATAGTTCAGGTGTGAGAGGCTTTTGCGGGGAACGGTGTGCTGGGGCGCACGGTTCCCCGTATTTTTGGTGAAGAAGGGAGCGGGGAATGGCAAAGGGAAGGGCGTCTACGATATTTTATTGTCAGAGCTGCGGGTATGAGTCCGCAAAATGGATGGGGCAGTGCCCGGGCTGCAGGGAGTGGAACACCTTCGTGGAGGAGCCGACGGACAGAACGTCCCTGACGGGAGGTAGCGGGGGCGGTCTGTCCGGCCGCCGTGACAGGCCGGTTCCCACGGTGCTTGCGCAGGTGGCCGTCCGGGAGGAGGACAGGCTGTCTACCGGTATGGGAGAGCTGGATCGGGTGCTGGGCGGCGGCATCGTACAGGGCTCGCTGACTCTGGTGGGAGGGGATCCGGGCATCGGCAAGTCCACACTGCTTTTGCAGGTGTGCCGCAACCTGTCAGGGGACGGGCACAGCGTGCTGTACATTTCCGGCGAGGAATCCCCTGCCCAGATCAAGATGCGGGCGGACAGGATAGGGGAATTTTCGTCCCGGATGCTGCTGCTGTGCGAGACGAACCTGGGGGAGATAGCCCAGGTCATACGCAGCCAGAGGCCGGAGGCGGTGGTGATCGACTCCATCCAGACCATGTACAATGAGAATGTCTCCTCTGCGCCGGGCAGTGTGTCTCAGGTGCGGGAGTCCACGAGCGTCCTGATGCAGCTGGCCAAGGGCCTGGGCGTGTCGGTGTTCCTTGTGGGGCATGTGACCAAGGAGGGGACGGTGGCGGGCCCAAGGGTGCTGGAGCATATGGTGGACACGGTGCTCTACTTCGAGGGGGAGAGGCATGCTTCCTACCGGATCCTCCGGGGCGTGAAGAACCGCTTCGGCTCCACCGATGAGATCGGCGTGTTCGAGATGCGGGAGCGGGGCCTCGAGGAGGTGCGCAATGCCTCCGAGTACATGCTGAACGGCAGGCCGGAGAACGCCAGCGGCTCCGTGGTGGTATGCACCATGGAGGGGACAAGGCCCCTTCTGGTGGAGATTCAGGCGCTGGTGTGCCATACCAGCTTCGGGATCCCCAGACGGCAGGCCACGGGGGCCGATTTCAACAGAATGAATCTTCTCATGGCGGTGCTGGAGAAACGCTCGGGGATGCAGCTGGCCGCCTGCGATGCCTATGTCAACATCACGGGAGGGCTCAGGATACTGGAGCCGGCCGTGGACCTGGGCGTGGTGATCGCAGTTCTGTCCAGCTTCAGGAACTGCGCCCTGAACCCGAGGCTCGCAGCCTTCGGGGAGGTGGGCTTAAGCGGCGAGATCCGGGGGGTGAGCATGGCGAAGCAGCGTGTGGCGGAGGCGGAAAGGCTGGGCTTCGACACCTGCATACTCCCCTATGTCAGTGCAGAGGAATGCAGAAGGGGCTCCGGAGGCCCTCATGAGGGCGGGATGAAGATCATCGGGGTAAAGACGGTACAGGACGTGATCGACAGGCTGTTCTGAGAAATGGGCAGCCCGACAGAAAAATGTGGCAGAAAATGTGGCAGAAAAAAACGAAGAAAAATAAAAATTGTGCTTGCTTATTGGCGGCAGGCTGTGCTATAATATCCCTTGTCAGCAGTGAGAGCTGGATTTAGGGGAATAGTACAATGGTAGTGCGGCGGTCTCCAAAACCGTTGAT
Source organism: uncultured bacterium (assembly GCA_947565325.1). Taxonomy (GTDB): domain Bacteria; phylum Bacillota; class Clostridia; order Lachnospirales; family Lachnospiraceae; genus Acetatifactor. The sequence goes on along the minus strand of CANOFQ010000004.1, from coordinate 162 downwards.
GGGAGTTCGATCCTCTCTTCCCCTGCTATAGAATGTCATGTCAAGATGGCATATAAAAAGAAAGGGTGTTGATAAATGTTGTCCAGCGGCATTTATTGGCACCTTTTTTATACTCGTGAACGCATTTAATTGCCGCTTTCAGCTCTGGATTGCCGATGCGTT
>CANOFQ010000003.1 GCA_947565325.1 uncultured bacterium | reverse complement strand
ATTACTGCCTGCAGGTTCTTGCCCATAACGAAGCCGTTCCCCTGCTTAATGCTGTTGTAGATCTGCAGCTTCTCCTTGGAAGTGGAGAAATAGTACAGCTCCTTTGACAGGCTGTTGTCCTCCAGCCATGGAGGATAATTGTCGGTATCCTCCTTGGGAGGCTCCACATAACCGACTATGGTGTCATCCCAGGTCTGCCACTCCATCAGCATGGACATGACATGCATCGGGTTAGCCTTCTTCTCGATGCCGTTGATCAGGCAGGTCAGCTTACCGTCAAAATAGGTGGCCGCATAGTTGTCGCTCAGTGTCTTGTAAGCGCCGGGCTCTCCCACCTTGCTTTCATCGATGGTGACATTGCTGCCCCAAGGATAAGGCACGAACTCCAGATCGAACTTGTCGGGGCAGCCTGCAGCCTGCCATGCGGCACGGTGGGCAATCGCAACCGTCTGACCCTGATCGAAGGTCTCTCCGGGATAACCCCATGTGTTGTACTCCACCTCACCGGCTTCGTTGGTGACTGCGGGAATGGGATTGTACTTGTTGTCAACGGTCTTCTGGTAGAAATCAAGACACTCCAGCATAGCGGGGTCACAGTAGTTCAGGTCTCCGTCCTCTCCAAGGATGTCGACGCCGTTGCCGGAGCAGGCGAACAGTATCCAGTAACCGGGATCCACAAACATAGGGTACTGATCCTCGGGCATTTTCTTGCGCATATCCTCCAGATAAGCGAGCATATCATCGTAGCTCCACTTACCCATGTCGAACATCTCCGCCGGCGTATATTCCATGCCCAGATCACGGATCATGTCGGCGTTGTAATAAAGTCCCTCGCCGCCCATGCCCTTCGTGATGCCCAGCATCTTTCCCGCAAAATTGAACTGAGACTTCTCGGTAAAGACATCGGAGGAAGCAAAATCATTGGTGAAATCATACAGAACGTTGTTTGCGTAATAAGGGCCCACGAACGTATAATATGCACTCATGATATCAGCCACGGGATCCTGCGCAATATAGGCCTTCACCACTTCGTCCCTGATGTCGTCCCATGAATCGGTAGGGCTGTTGACGAAGGTCAGCTTCACGTTGTACTTCGCCTCGATGGCCTCTTTCTTCAGCTTCCGCTCCTCAACCTTGTCGGGCTCCAGACCTTCCGCATCCGGGTTCAGATCTCCGAAATTGTTGTGTGCCAGCACCTTCAGCTCCACACCGCCCAGATCATAGGCAGGATAGAGATTCTCGTTGGGATCCACCTCGGGCTGCTCCTCAGAGGACTCCTCGCCCTGGCTGTCCGCGACACTGCTCTCTTCCTTGCTGCTCTCCTGGCTCTTTTCAGTGGGCGTGCTGCTCCCCTGCTCCTGCGTGTCATCCCCGCAGCCTGCCAGCGACATGGACAACATACATACCGACATTGCACATGCCATTGCCTTTAGAAACTTTTTCTTCATAAATCTACCTCCTTTTTATGGCTCCTTTCAAGAGCATCATAAGTTACTTAGAACTGCAACTTAACATTGCCGTTCCGCACCGTCTTTCCTGTTTATCGTCTCCCATGCCGCAGTATCCTCCTGCCGCATCGCAGCCTCCGCGCGTCTCGTCTCCTATGCGATATCATTTTTCCTGCCACAGCCCGCATTATGTACCTGCAAACGCCCGGGTGTTCGGCGCACCGTGACCACCTATCCGCTTTCCCGTTCTTGCAGCAGCACGCCAACACTGTGACATCCTGCGCCGTCCACTGCGGGATGCCCTTCCTTTGCATAAGGCGGGAAATCAAGGAAACAAAACCTTCTTCTGAATACGACATCAGCATCTTTGTCGTGAGAAACCTGCGTCAACAAAATGTAAACGCTTATTAAAAAGACAACGGAACCGCATATCGCCAAAATCTCTGCGAAGCGCTCTGGATGAAACTCTATGTGTCAAAGTGTTTCGCCTCAGAATAATGACTTGATGCAATCTTCTCACAAATCTTCTTCCATGTCAAGTGCATTTGCGCAAAATAACCAAAAAAATTTCCCGTTCCATTTCTTTCCCATCGTTTTTTTATATAATAGGTCATTTTACCAAATTCAGAATCGGAGATTTGCCTATTCGAGACCTCGCCCTGTTTTGCCCTGTTTTGTACCGTTTTGCCCCGTTTTATCCCGTTTTTTCCTTATTCTGCCGCTTGTCTGCGCCTGTCCCGTATAAACAAATACCCCGTTTCAATGTTAAAAAGTGCAACATTTTGACACAAATTGTTGCATTTTGTTATCGGCGGGAACGGCTGTCCGCCCTCGGCGGTATTTTCGTCAGACTGCCCTGTTTAGAACAGGAGCGGGCGTCAAGCCCGCTCCTGCACATAATATTTCGCCTGGGCATGCCACATCCCTGCGTACTGCCCTTCCTTTTCCAGCAGCTCCTCGTGGCTGCCCCGTTCCACGATCCTTCCGCTGTCAAATACGATGATATCGTCGCAGAAGCGGCAGCTGCTCATCCGATGGGAGATGTAAATGCTGGTCTTGTCCTTCACCATCTCATGGAAGCCTGCGTACACCTGTGCCTCGCTGATGGGATCCAGCGCCGCAGTGGGCTCGTCAAGCACTACAAATGGAGCATCTTTGTACAAGGCTCTGGCCAGCGCCAGCTTCTGGGCCTCCCCGCCGCTGACGTCCACGCCGCCCTCCTTTTCCTTGGACAATACCGTGTCCGCACCTCCCGGCAGTCCTCTGACAAACTCCTCCGCTCCGGCTCTTCTCAGGCTGTCCCACAGCTTCTCGTCATCCCTCTCATAGCCTGCCGCCACATTCTGCCAGAGCGGAAAGGCAAAGAGCCTGAAATCCTGAAACACCACGCCGAACAGCTCTCTGTATTCTTCCTCCCTATACTTCCTGATATCCACGCCGTTCAAGGTGATGCTGCCCTCTGTGGGCTCGTACAGCCTGCACAGAAGTTTGATGAAGGTGGTCTTTCCCGCACCGTTCTTCCCCACCAGCGCCAGCTTGTTCTTCATGGTGAGCCTGCAGTTCACATGCTTTAAAATCATCTCCTCGCTGCCCGGATAGCGGAAGCTCACGTCCCTGAACTCAATCTCATATTCCCCGTCCAGACGCTTCTCCACGGGAATGGTGCCTGCCACATGGCTGCTCTTAAGCCGCATCAGCTCCAGAAAGTCCCTCATATAGGCACAGGTGCGGCCCACGGCGGCATTATGCTCCACGAATCCCCGAAAGCCCTCCGACAGTCTGGTCAGCGCCCCTGCATACTGGGTGAAGGCGCCTATGGTGATGGCCCCCACAAGCACCTTCACCGCCACGAAGAGATAATTGAACACCACACAGAAGCTGGTGATCCGGCTCAGGGACATGCTCTGTCTTGTCTCCATCCTGCACATGTCCCCATAAAATTCCTCGGCGGTCTCATTCTGCTTCTGAATATTTTCCATCAGCATCCCCTGCATACCGTACATGCGGATCACCTTGGCCGCCTGCAGATTATACATCACCTTGTCCAAAAGATATTCCAGCTGTCTCTCAGATCCCGCATGCGCCTCCAGATACTCCTTGGTATTTCTGACGGTTCTGGCATTGACCTTCACATAGAGCAATGTGGTCATAAACAAAATACTTACCAGCACGAAAAAGGATACGGCGGGCTGCGCCGCAAATGCCAGAGCCCCCTCCCCTGTCACCGGCCTGCTGAGACAGAGGGCAAAGATCAGCCCTGCCGAGACCCCCACGTTCAGCAGACTGTCCAGAAGGCTCTGGTAGCTGTTCACAACTGTCCCGATCCCTCCGTACATATCCGCGATCCGCTCGGATGTGAAGATCTTGTCCGAAACCTCCGGCTGCTCCATGGTCTCATAGTCCAGAGAAAGCGCCCTTTCCCGCATCATCACGGAAAACGCCACGCTGCACCGCTGAGAGGATTTCGCATAAAGCCTGGAGAGCAGGCTGCCCAGAACGGCTGCCACCAGTCTGGTCAAAAGCAGTATGCCCGCATACTGAAAGCCCTCTGAAAACCTTCCCGTAAGCAGTGCGTCGATGAGGCAGGCGGTCAGGTACAGCCCCAGAAATTCTCCCGCCACATTTACGGCGCTGTGTATGATGCGCAGAGGGATTGCCGACGAATCTGCCTTATGCACGATCTTCAGCAGCTCCAGCCCCGTCCTGTGATAGCCCAGAAATTCATGGAGCTTCTCTGCGAAGCGCCCCCTGCCGTCTCTGTTTCTACTGTTTTCTTTCATTTCGTCCTCATTTCCGCTGTCTCTGTTTCTGCTGTTTTCTTTCATCTTGTTCCCATTTCTCCTGCTTCTATTTCTGTTGCTCTCTTTCATACCGTTCTCATTTCTGCTGCGTCTGTCTCTGCCTTCCTCATCTTAGGCAGCTCTCTTTTTGTCGTCTGCAGCTCTTCTCTCGATCCTGTCCATATGCCTCTGGGCCTGCCCTTTCCTTCTGTTCTGCACGTCCCTCCTCCTGACAAGCCTGCTTTGTCATACACACTCGCCCAGCTCTTGCTGTCTCCCACGAAGGCCTATTGCCCTGCACCCTCTTCCTTTTCTCCCTTTTCGTAATACCGGGCCTGCGTGTGGAACATGACCGCATAGGCTCCCTGCCGCTCCATCAGCCCGTCATGGGTTCCCTCCTCCGTGATCCGGCCCTTCTCCATATACAGAATACGGTCGCAGAATTTGGTGGAGCTTAAACGGTGGGAAATGAAAATACTGGTTTTGTCCTTGGTCATTTCATGATACTTGTCATACATCCTGCTCTCCGCAATGGGGTCCAGCGCCGCAGTAGGCTCGTCCAGAATCACCACAGACGCTTCGTCCTTGTACAGCGCCCTTGCCAGCATCAGCTTCTGCAGCTCCCCTCCCGACAGTGCGACCCCGGCGCTGTCCAGATCCTTGTTCAGATTGGTCCTCTCTTTTTCAGCAAGCTGTGCGACCCTCTCCCACAGTCCGGCGTCCCGGAGGCTGCCCTCCAGCTTCCGGGCATCCGTCTCCGCCTCCGGCCTGCAGGACACATTGTCCCCCAGAGGGAAGGAAAAGGCGAACACGTCCTGAAACACCACTGCGAATTCCCTCTTGTATTCCTCGAAGGAGAGCCCGGACACGTCCTGACCGTCTATGAGGATCCTTCCCGCAGTGGGACGGTACAGCCCGCAGATCAGCTTGATCAGAGTGGACTTCCCTGCGCCGTTTACGCCCACCAGAGCGATCTTCTCCCCCGGGGCGATGGTCAGGCACAGATCATGGATGGTGTCCTCCTCATTTCCCTCGTAGCGGAAGGACACATGCTCCAGACGGATCTCATGATTCTCTCCCGGATTCGCCACCCTGCCGTCCCCGCCGTGATGCTCCCCGGCATACTCCAGAAAGTCCCGGTAGCGGTTCATGTGCCGGTTGTTCTTCTGCATATCCGAGACCGCCTCCGTCAGCATGCTCATCCAGCTGCTGAAGCTTGCCACGATGCCCACGTAGAGCAGGAATGCCGCAAGGTCGATCCTTCCCTGCACCATCTGGACGATCAGATATCCATAAACAGCCCCGTCCCTCACAAAGGAGACGAAATGCTCGAACATGGCGGCATTGAGGGTACAGCCCCTCTGCCTGCCCACCCAGTAGGCCAGCTCCTCCTTCGCCTTGTCAAAGGCCGCCCTGAACCAGTCCCACATGCGATAGAGCCGTATGTCCTTTCCGTTGGCCGGAACCAGAACCTCCCTTTTCAGATAGGTATAGCCCTGGCTGACCTTGATGTACTCCTCACCGTGCTTAACGGTGCGGCGATCCGCATAGAGATTCACGGCCATGACTGCCCCCGCTGCGAAAAACAGCAGAAGAAGCATCCAGATATGCAGTCTGCCCACAATGACCGAATAGATGACAAGGCCCGCCAGAGCTACCGCCGCCTTTTCAAAATCCCCCAGAAACGCCTCGATGCCATCCTCGTTTCCATAGTAGATGTTCCCTCTGGCCCCCTCCAGCTTCTGCTTGCCCTCATTGCTCTCAAACTTCTGGAAGTCCTCCTCTATGGCCCCTCCGAACAGCGTGGTGCCCAGCCTGATTCTGAATAGGAACCTTGCATTGCTGCTGACATTCCCCGTATAAATCCTCATCAGCTGCAGCACCTGCTGCAGGCCCACGTACCCTGCCAGAGCGAGGAACAAAATGCCCGGCGCCCAGCCGCTCCCAAGCAGATACACCACTGCGCTGGGCAGCGCCATGGCCGCAAAGGGGGCCGCCACGGACAGCACCGCACTGGCCGCCATAGCCGCCGCATACCGTAGCCCCATCTCCTTTACAAAGCTCCCGAATGCCAGCCTATAATTGTCCCAGAGGGGATATCTCTTGAAATTCCCTTCCTCCTGCCCTTTCCCTTTTTTTCTCTTCTCCGCTTTTTCCTTCGACATAGATACCTCCCGTTCCAGTTCCGTTACGCATTTATAAAGGCACTGCCTTCATGCCCTTTTCTGTACTATAGTACAAAAATCCCCCTTCCGGGAGATTTTCGCACGAATTGTTCGGTTTCCGGCACGAAATACGCCCGTCTTCCCGACATGACGTTTCCGACAGCATCTTGGTTCATGTCGAGAAAAGGCGCACAGAACAGCCTCACCATCTTAAAAAAATCTTAAAATAACATTCAACTAACTTAAAAAACAGACTCCGTAAAACCTGATATAATAATTGTAAGGATAAGGCAGACCTGCGGGGCACCCATGGACTGTCCACATCCCCATAAACATAAAAGGAGGCAGCTCAATTCCATGAAAAAGACCATCAGCTATATTCTGTCGGCAGTCATATTGGTTTTGCAGCTCTGCGGCTGCGGTGCAGACGAAAGAGAACCTGCGGACTCCCCGAACACAGAGAAGACACAGGACACACAAGATCCCGGCGGATCGAATGGCTCGGGAGGAGCTGCGTCCCCGGAGAGCACACTGGACGCCTCGGCAGTCCTGAACCTGAACCTATTGGACAACTCTCTGGACGCCTATTCCCGGATCATCGACACTCCTCTAAAGGCGGAAACGCCGGAGAATGCACTGCAGGGTGGTGCGGGAGCGAGTTTTCTGGGAGAATCCAGAGCCTATTATTTTAAAAAACACCTCCTTTCCAGCTGGAAGGAAAACTGGGACGAGATTTTCTCCGTGTCTGCGCAGGGGGAGACAGATTCCGTAAGCTTTGACTTCGCACACCAGCTGTGGGCCGTAGGGCCGGCAGCCGGCACGGATCATTATTTAACCTTCAGTTCGGGAACGCAGGAAGGCACAGAGGAGAGCTGCTACATCCTTACGGAAAGAGACGAGAACCACGAGGCAGTGAGAGAGATCCCTCTGAATTTTCTGAACGGAAGCAGCCTTTCCGAAGCGCTCGACAGTCTCCTTTGCTTTGCGGCGGACAGTTCCGGGACGGTTCATCTGGTGCTGCAGACGCCGGAGGGACAGCAGTACCTGCTCCTCTCTTCGGAGGGGGATATCCTGACGGAATATCATTCAGAGGAGGACAGTATACGGGAACTGGTTCCCCTGAACGACGGTCGCATTGCCTTTCTGTATGTGGAGACGTTGAACGACGAGGCCCGGACCTCCCTGCAGTATCTGGACGGGGAGACCGACGAGCCGACGCTGCTGGCCGCTCCGAAGACAGTGATCTACCGTATGACGCTCCTTGACGGGGACACTCTGCTGTATGCCAACGGGGAGGGCGTGTACCGCTGCGACCTGTCCGGAAACAATCCTGAGCCCCTCTACCTCTGGCGCAACCACGGGATCATATCCCACGGAGTGTCCGCCCTGCAGGCGGACGAAGAGGGACGGATCTCCCTCATCTATGAGAGCTCAGAGAATGACAACTATCTCTGTCTGGAGCCCACCACGGAGGAGGTGGAGATCTGTCAGATCACGATGGCAGTCTCCCCCAACAGCGCCTCTGAATACGAGCCTATAGTAGCACTGTTCAACAGACGGTATCCGGGATGCCATATTGAACTGAAGGAATATGAATACAACGACACTGCGCTTCTGACACAGCTCATTGCGGGACAGGGACCGGTGCTCATCGGCACTTATGCCATTCCGTTCACAGAACATGCAGAGCTGTGGGAGCCTCTGGATACATTCATGGAACAGCTGGGCATCACACAAGAGCTGCTGCCCTCCGTTCTGGAGCCCGGCAGGATCAACGGAACCCTATACGGAGTCGTCAGAGACTTTTCCCTTGATACGATGGTCACCGGGAACCCGAACCTGAAGGACTGGGATTATGAAACATTCATACAGTGTATTGAGGACAGCCCGGAGCTGGAGGCAGTCTTTAACCAATATGACGGAGATTTCGGATCTTTTTTTGTCATGGGCTTCGTTAACGGGATTGACGATATCTACTTTCTGGACGCAGAAGCGGGAACCACGAATTTCGACAGCGACGAGTTCCGCAGGATTCTGGAGCTGGCAAAGAAATACTGTGTCCGCAAGGAGGAGGTACTGCCCGGCAGCTCCGTGACAGAGGGAAAGGTGCTCTGCAACAAGGTGAGCATCTATAGGCCGGAACAGCTGGCCCTGTACCGCAGCTGCTACGGGGAGGACGCCAATTATATCGGTTATCCCACAAAAAACGGAGCCGCACATTTCATAGAGGCGAGAAACGCTCCGCTGGCAATCCGCAGAACGGCTACAGAGAGGGAAAAGGCAGCGGCCGGCGCTTTTCTCAGCCTGTGCCTCTCCTATGAGGGACAGACGCTGGCAGCCAAAGGCCTGAATTTTGGTTTAAGCGTGCGCAGGGACGTGCTGGAGGAACAGATCGCCGCCATGAACAGAAGCACGATGGTCTATGTATATGGCTTTGATCCGTTCCGGCTGGGCAGCGCCCTGAACGTGGATCTGGACAGAAAAACCCTGCTGGATCTCATTGACAGGGCAGAACCGGTGCGCTCCTGTCCCCCTGAGCTGAGCGATATCATGTATGAAGAGCTGGATGCCTATTTCTCCGGCACCATCACGGAGGACATGCTGATCGACCGTCTGGAGAACCGGGTAGGACTCTGGCTGGGAGAGAGGAACTGAGAGAAAATATAAGGCAGATACTCACAGCGGCAGGGTCACCTCCGCCGCAAAGATCCCCGGCTCGTTGGCCAGAGTCAGGTACCCCTCATATTTGTCCACCAGCGCCTTCACCCGCTTCATGCCCAGCCCGTGGTTGCCCCGCTTGGAGGAGATATAATGCCTCTCATCGAAGTCCAGCTCCTCCTTGGCGGAATTCTGCACCGAGAGATAGAGCTGGGAGCCCTTGGCCGCTATATAGACCCGCAGGAACCGCTGTTCCTGCGGGATCTTCTCGCAGGCCTCCACCGCATTGTCCAAGAGGTTGCCCAGGATCACGCACAGATCCACGTCCTCCACGGACAGCTCCCCCGGCAGCACGGCCCTGCAGCTGACCCGGATCCTGCGCTGCTCCGCAAGGCTCAGCTTGCTGTTGAGGATGGCATCCGCCATCAGGTTGCCGGATTTCACATAGGTGTCCACCTGATCCAGACTCTCCTCCAGATCATCCAGATACCTGCGCAGCTCCTCCCCCCGGCCTGCCGCCATGTGTGCCTTCATCACCTGAAGATGGTTGTGATAATCATGCCGCCAGCCCCGCATGTTCAGGTAGATCTCCCTGATCTCCTGATACTGATGGCTCAGGATGTTGTTCTGAAGCCGCTCCTCCTTGGCCTCATAGCTTTTCTGGTAAGCATGCAGGGAGCCCTCCAGAGCCAGAAACAGTACCGCCTCCAGCCCCAGGATGCCGAGAGCCAGTATCGCCTCCCCGCCCTCCTGAAGCTGCCACACAAAAAAGCTCAGCAGAAGGAACACCGCCACGTTCAGCGTCCCACTCCACGCTCTCAGGCAGCCCCGCTCCCGGCACAGCAGCAAAAGCAGGACTGCCATGACTCCTCCGGTGAACACCGCCTCCAGCCCCTGCCCCAGCGAGCAGAGGATCATCACGGCCCCGGGACAGAGCGCCTTCCACCACTGTTCCGCAAAGGGCCTGCCCCCGTAAAAAAGAACATACAAAAAAAGAACCAGCGTTATCACAAGCCAGCCCCCGAAGGCGGCCCCTCCCGGCGAGACCGCACCCACATGGCTCAGAACCCTTGCTCCCAGCAGCGAGCCCAGTGTCATGCCCCATACCGTGATTCTCTTCCCATATCCCTTTTCCGGCTCGCCCACCTGCTCTGTCACATACCAGTACAGCACAAGCCAAAGCGTCCAGATCCCCGTCTGTATCATGCAATCCTCTCCCTGCCGCAGCGCTCTTCTCCTTGCCCCAGAGACGCTCCTGCCTCGGGGCCCATCAGAAGCTCTGCCTCCTGAAATATTCCAGATACGCCTGATTCAGCGGTTCCCACTTGCCCCTTGCGACAGGAACCAGCATCTGATTGCTCATCCGCACATCCTTCTTCCCGATTCTCTCCACATGGCCCAGATTGATAAAATAGGATCTGTGGGGCTTAAAAAAGGCGTCCGAGCAGTTAAGCAGCTCCTGCTCCAGCTGCTGGATGCCCATCCTGCTCACAAGTCTGGTTCCGTCCTTTTTCCAGACGTAGCTCATATGTCCGTCACTTTCCAAAAAGCAGATATCCGACACGTACAGCCGCTCCACCTCCCCGCCGGAGAGCGGAATCAATACTGCTGCCCTATGGACGATCTTGTCTCTGGCCCGGCCAAGCGCCGCTTGAAGCCGTTCCCGCCTCACCGGCTTCATGATGTAGGAAACCGCCTCCAGATCATAGCCCTCCAAGGCAAAATCAGGATTTCCCGTCACGAAAATGATACCGATGCGGTCTCCTGCCTGACGCAGCCTCTTGGCCAGCTCCATCCCGTCCATGCCGGGCATCTCGATGTCCAGAAGCAATAGATCCAGATCCTTCCTCTCCTCCCAGGCGAACCAGAAGGCGTCAGCGGAGACGAAGGTCTCCACGCTGCAGGCCTCTCCCTCCGCTCCGCCCCATTCCCGGACCTCCTCCGCCAGCTCCTGCAGGGCCGTCCTCTCATCGTCACAGACCGCTATATGCAGCATCCCCTACCTCCTGCGCTCCCGGCACTGCATGCACCGTGCCGCAGCCCTTGCGCTCCCAGCGCCGCACTCCCTATGCTGCGGCACAGACGCCGTGCCACAAGCGGTGCCCCACGGAAGTTATCACATCACCCCAGAATCTCGTCAATGGCCCGGCGCTCCTCCTCGCTGAACGCCGTATTTCCGATCATCCCCACGTTGTCCAGTATCTGGGAAGGACGGGACGCTCCGATAAGCACGCTGGTGATGTCCCCGTCCCTGAGGATCCAGGCCAGCGCCATCTGGGCCAGCGTCTGTCCCCTTTGGGCGGCAAGTCCCGCCAGCTTCCCCACCTTCTCCACGATCTCCTCCGTCACCGCATTCTCCTTCAGGAAGCGTCCGTCGGTGCGGATCCTGCTGTCCTCCGGGATCCCGTGGAGATACCTGTCCGTCAGCAGACCCTGCGCAAGAGGGCAGAAGGTAATGATGCCGATGCCGTGAGCAGCCGCATAGTCCTTCAGCCCATCCTTCTCGATGCTGCGATCCAGCATGGAATACTTCCTCTGATTGATGATAAAGGGCGTGCCCATCTGCCCGAACAGCTCTGCGATGGCCATGGTCTGCTCCTTGTTGTAATTGGAGATTCCCACGTAAAGGGCCTTGCCGCTCCTGACGATGTGGTCCAGCGCCCGGGCCGTCTCCTCCAGAGGAGTCCCGGGATCCGGCCTATGATGATAATAGATATCCACGTAATCCAGCCCCATGCGCTTCAGGCTCTGGTCAAGGCTGGCCACCAGATATTTCCTGCTGCCCCAGTTTCCGTAAGGCCCGGGCCACATATCGTACCCTGCCTTGGTGGAGATCACCAGCTCGTCCCGGTACCCTGCGAAATTTCTCCGCAGGATACGCCCGAAGTTCTCCTCCGCCGCCCCCGGCTCCGGACCGTAATTGTTGGCAAGGTCAAAGTGCGTGATGCCCTGATCGAAGGCCGTCCTGCACATGGCCTCCATGGTGTCGAAATTGCCGTTGGAACCGAAATTGTGCCACAGTCCCAGAGACACCGCCGGCAGCAGCAGCCCGCTGTTTCCGCAGCGGTTATAACGCATGGTCTCATATCTTTTTTCATCTGCAATATACATTCTGATTCTCCTCCTTTTCTCTGTCCAGAAACTTCCGGAATCCTTGTCTCACTTTTCCCGGGGCCTCTCGGAAAGTTGCTGGGCCCTCTGAAAACTTTCCGGAATCTTCCGGAAACCTCCCGGAGCCTTCCGAAAGCCTTCCCGGAATCTTCCGCCCGCTTTCCCCCTTCTGCCCCTCACATCCTGTCCTGCCTTCACCCTGCCTGCGTCCCCTCAGGGCAGCACCTGCCCCGCCTGAACCATCAGCGCCACGGCCCCGGCAATGTAGCAGCCCGCAAGCGTCCCCGCCACAGCCTTCATTCCCTTCGCCGCCAAGGCGTTCCTCCTGCCCGTCCGCTCTATCAGCCCCTCTCCAGCTGCGCCCATGATCAGGAATGACAGATAGACCGCCACCATGATATAGCGCACATTCATAGTGCACACGAAAGGATACTCAAGGCAGAACTGACAATAGGAAACAATGCTTGCCCCCAGCACCGCGCCTATAAAGGCCTTCTCCAGAGCTGTCTGCCTTTTCTGGCACAGCCATAGGACACATCCCGCCGCCGTCAGCAGCATCAGGACAAGGGTCGCCCAGAACATGACCGTTCCCGCCATGGCCAGGGCCGGATTAGCCCGATAGCCGTACCCCTCTCCGAACACGGCACACTTCACAGAGGATACAAAAATATTATAGTCGGCAAATTTGGCATTGTCCCACCGCAGCGCCAGATATTCAAACGCATTGTCAAAATCAAAGAATCGGCTCCAGCCCTCGTGCATACCGATATATTGCTTATTCTTCAGACTTAACCGGGGCACATAGCCGAAGGACATACCGTACTGGACATAGCGGAGCACGGAATACCACAGTCCCAGCGGAAACGCCACCGCCCCGAAGCATAAAAACTCCTTCAGCCAGCGCTTCCACCGCTCCCTCTCCTTCCATGCCTTATAAAGCATGGGCACTGCCATGGCCGGGGCCACAATGGCGCCCGAAAGCTTCGTCATCATGGCGCAGCCGATGCACAGCGCCATGAGCATTATGTTCCTGTAGCTTGGCCTCTCATACCAGACCAGCGTATAATACAGCGCCATCACCGCCAGCAGCGTCATCAGGCTGTCATTGTTCAGGGCGCCTCCCATCATGATGCCGTAGGGCAGAAAGGATGCGAAGGCCATGCCGATCCCTCGTCCCAGAGGCGGGATCCTCAGCCCGATCCCTATCTTATTCACAAAAAACAGGGTCAGCGTCCCGTACAGCACAGCCTGCACCTGCAGCAGCTCCTGCGCCTCTCCCAGCTCATACCCCATCATCCTGAAGATCCCGATCAGCAGCGCAGAAATGACATGGTGCAGCGGCGGATGATAAAACTGATAATGCCCCACCGGGTTCACGTCCGGCAGGTGCCCCTCACGATAGAGATAATAGATATAGCCCATATGGCCCGTGTCGTCCGCTGTCAGACTTCCCAGATCATTCTGCAGGATATGGGACTGTACCAGCACCACATAGAACAGCCGCAGCAGGAATCCTCCGAACAGAATCAGCTGAACCGTGTTCTCCGTGACGCCCTTCTCCGCCCACAGGCAGAGCAGGCACCACACGAGAACAGCCGCAAAAACCGCCCAGTACTCCGCCCTGAGCAGATGCCCATACTCCTCCATGTCTCCCTTCACCCTGCCGGCACACCAGATCAGCAGGGCCACGGTCATCCCCATGCCGCCGCCAAGCAGCCAGAAGCGTCTGTCCGGCCACGGCCTCCTCCTGATACAGAGAAGAACCTGACAGCCTGCCGCCAATACGGCCAGCAGGAGTATCCCGCCTGCGGACAGCTTCTCCGTCTCCTCCTGAGAGAAAAGGAAAAAGGAGACCAGCCACAGCAGAACGACTGCCGGGATCATTCTATTTTCTTTCCTCATGGTATTCCTTCTCCGTATTCACATGCCAGACATTGGACTTGTCCCTGCTGCCCGACAGAATATCCTTCACCGCCTCAAAGGCAGTGGCCATGGAATGGTCCATGTTGTTGTACCGGTGCTGCCCGTTCCTGCCGATGCAGTACAGATTGCCGCATTCCTCGTTCAGATACCGTATGACCTCGTCTATCCTATCATAGGTGTCGAAATATGCCGGATACGCCTTCTTCACCCGTTCCCTGTGGAACGCCAGCACGTCCTCCCCGGAGGTCAGGACTCCCATCTTCACCAGCTCCCCTATGGCGAACCGTGCACATGCCTCCTCCGTCATGTTCCAGAACTCGTCCCCCTCCTGACAGAAATATTCCAGCCCCACGAACACGCTCTCGTCCGGCTTCTCCACCATGTAGGGCGACCAGTTGTTGAAGATCTGGATGCGGCCCAGCTTCACCCCCGTGTCCTGCACATAGATCCAGCAGTCGGGAACCAGATTGTTCAGCGTGGGGATCTTGGTCTCGTTCTTCAGGTTAAGCGCCGGCACCAGCAGCCCGACGGTGACGAAATCCCGGTAGGGAAGCCCCGCCGCCACCTCTCTCACCTGCTCCGGCACGTCCGGCATGCTCTCCACCAGATCCTTCAGCGGCATGCTGGAGAGCAGGATATCCGTCTTCATCCGGGTCTGCTGACCGTCCTTCTCACAGACAACCTCCGCTATATCCCCGTCGGGCTTACGCACCGCCCCCACTGCCCTGGTGCCGAAAAGAATCTCTCCGCCCTTCTTCCGTACCTCCTCCGCCACCGTCTCCCACAGCTGTCCCGGTCCAAGCTTGGGATACCAGAACTCCTCGATCAGGGAGGTCTCCACCTCTCTCTTTTTCCTTCCCGGCAGCAGCTTTCCCAGCATGTCCTTCAATATGGCCACCACCGACAGCCCCTTCACCCTCTGGCTGCCCCAGTCCGCCGAGATGACGCTGGGATGCCTCCCCCAGAGCTTTTCCGTGTAGCCCTCGAAAAACATGGAGTACAGCTGCTTTCCGAAACGGTTTCTATAAAAATTCTCCAGACAGTCCTCTTCCCTTTTATGGATACAGCTGGCCAGATAAGAAAAGCCTGCCTTCAAGGTACAGAAAAAGCCCATCTGCCGTATGGTCTGCCATTTTAATGTAATGGGATAATCAAAGAACTTCTGATGGTAATAGATCCGGCTGACCCGCCGTCGTACCAGCATCACTCTGTCTTCCTTCTCCGGATCGGGGCCGCCCGGCTCCAGCGCAGAAGGGCGGCCCAGCACTCTGTCGTCATAAGTACTGCCGCCCTGCAGGGGCATCATCCTTTTCCACCATGCCGTCACCTCTTCATCCTTGGAGAAAAAACGGTGTCCCCCGATGTCCATCCGGTTTCCCTGAAAACGCACCGTCCGGGAAATCCCGCCTATGACATCCGACTCCTCCAGAACCACGACCCTGAACTCGCCGCCGCTGTTCAGCAGCTCATATGCAGCCGTCAGTCCCGCCGGCCCGGCACCGATTATGACAACATCTTTCATGTATGTTTCCGCCCCCTAATCCCTTGCACCTATTTTTGCTGTACTTGTTTTCCTATGCCTATTTTTCCTATGCCTGTTCTCATCTATTCAGCCAATTTGCAGCGACTCAGCTTGTCTGTACTGATTCAGCCTACCCTATAGCAGTTCGGCTTGCCTGCGCTGATTCAGTCCATCTGCACAAATCCGACTTGTTTGCACTGACTCAGCCTACTTTGTGTCAGTTCGGCTTGTGGGCACTGACTCAGCCCCTTTGCAGCACTTCAGCCTATTCGCACTGCTCCGGCCTTTCTGCGCTTGTCTGGCACCTGCTTATTCATTTATAACACAGCTTTTTATATCATAGCATACCATTCTGCATAATGTAAACCATTCTTTCAAAATCGGCAGGATAAACTTGCTATAAGCGTACAAGACTGACAGGACCCGCAAGAGATGAATCGTACAGACTGTTGTACAGACTGTTTCCGCCTCCGTCAGGGCACAAGAGCGATCTTGTCGAAAAACAGGCAAGGGGGCGCAGGCAGAACCGGATCCACAAGGCAATCAGCAGTTGCGGAACAGCCCCTCCTCCGGGAAGTCCTCCAGCAGCCGGAAGACCCCCTCAAGGGTCTCTGGGATAGCTTCCGGCACGAAGTCCGGCACCATGATGGCATTCAGGCACCACTGGGCAGTGAAGTTGGTGCTGATCCAGCGGATCTCGGGAAGCTCCTCCAGATTGCCGCAGTCCCTCTGACAGACCGGCGCAAAGCCCTCCCAATCCCTGCCGCTGATCAGCGCCCGGAACAGAACCTGCACGGTCTTTTCCGCCAGCTCCTCGTCCCGAAAGAAGCGTGCCCCGTAAGCCGCCATGGCTGCGGCCATGACGGGATAGAGAAATCTCTTTTCCCCTGCCGGGGACGGCGCCGGGGCCCCGGGGACAGGGGGCGCAAGATAATAGAATCTCCCGTATTCTGCGATCTGCCCCTTCCACTCCTCGTCCTCCAGCAGCTCCGCCAGCTCCATCCACACCTGCGGCCCGCCCAGCGCCACCTGCAGATGGGTGCCGCCGGTGGCGGTCTCCCCCATGTACTCCAGATGGCCGGTTTCGGGATCATACCCGAAGTCCGGGCCGGACACCAGCCCCAGAGGCGCAGCTTCTATGTCCTCCATCCCCGTCCGGATCTTTTCAAGATAGGTTCTGTCCAGCGTGCGCTCATACCAAGTCATCCAGTTGGAGACCATGGCCGACCAGTCCGGCCCGCTTCTGGCATGGGTGGGGAATCCGTCCTGCTCCTTCCCATAGACATACCGAAGGGGATCCTTGTCAAGAAGGGCGAAATCCGCATCCTTTACGTCTTCAAAAACATCCTCCATGCGCCTGTCGCAGAGCAGATAATAATGATAACGGTAATGCCCCGCCATGCCGATCCTGATCTCCTTGCAGGGGCACCCCCAGTGCCGGATCCCGTGCCTCGTGCCCAGACCCTTCAGCCTGCCCAGATGATAGGTGTCCACATCGGAGGCATGGCGGGTCATGGCCTCCGCCAGCGTCAGAATATCTTCCCGGCCCGTCCGAAGAAAGGCCAGCCAAAGCCACATGGTAGGCATCAGCTCCGTATTCTGCCATGCATATCCCCCGATGTCATACCGCCAGACATGGCGGGTGCAGTCATATGTATGCATGACATCCCCGTAATCATACATTCCGTACCAATGTCTGTTCTCCACCTCTTTCCGATAGAACTCCACTGCCCTGTCCAGCTGATCCTCCAGCCACCGGCGGGTCTCGGTCTCCCTTGAAGGCAGGCTCCAGAAGCCGAAGGCCCTATGGCTGTGATAATACTCCGGATCCCCGAAATACAGAGGCTGCCCGGACACGGAGGCCCCAAATTCTTCCAGCTTCTCCTCCCCGGGAATAAGCTCCTGACAGAATTCGATGCTGCAGTCATTGGTGTTGGCCACTCCGTAAGGTGTGGCGCCGTACTCGGAAAAGCCCTCATAGCAGGTCTCCACATAGCCTCTGGTATCGTAATGCCGGAAGTCATAAGCCTCCCCGAAGGGTGAGTAGATCCAGACCGTGGCCTTCGTCATGTCCTTGGAGAGCCCCTCCAGCTCCAGACCTGAGGGATATTTCTGCCAGAAGTCCCGCAGCCCCATCAGCACGCTGCCTCCTGCGCCTCCGAAGGCCATGGTCCCCTTGGCATGGCTGCCCTGAAGGGCGTTCAGGAAACAGCAGTTCTCTGCCACTGTCTTCTTCCGAACGGAGAAATGCATATCGCTGTCCTGCGAGAGCCTGTAACCATCCCACAGGGGGGAATCGGCGGCAACCCTCCGAAGCCGCGCCACCTGATCCTCTGAAAGACCGCAGCCTTCCGTCAGGGACGCTCCCCGGATCTGGGCATCATAGATCTCCCCCGGATGCTTATGATCCCACACCAGCATGAGGCTGGCAGCCTCGTGAAAGCTGCCGTGATCCGTGCCGAAACGAATGTGTCTGTCAAAGCTGTCCCCCTTTAAAGGACAGCAAAGCTCTACGCCGATCCCCTTGAGGAAATCCGCAGCCTCGTCCCCGTCGTAGAGAAAGGTATGCTGGATATCGATCCTTGCCCTGTCCCGGTATACCCTCATCCTCAGGATAAAGGGGAGCGCTTTCCTGCCATGCTCCTGAAAATGCCGGGGCTCTGGATATCGGGACTCCTCCCGCCCTGAAGGCCGGAGGCCCTGCAGCTCCGAAGGACGATCCGCCTCTCGAGAGCCTTGCATTCCCTGAAAATAATGGGTCCCTCTGAAGCAGAAGCTCCACATCAGCGGGCCCAGGTCCTCCAGAGTCACCTCTTGAATCATGCCCTCCCCAAGATATTCTGTCCTGACAGAAGCATCCGCAGCAGAATCCGCCCCCTGCGTGCGTCTCTCCAGAATCGCCCTCAGACCGGCACTTTCCGCCCGGAGCTCCCCGTTCACCCTCAGATCCCGGATCAGGTCTCTTCCCTGTCGGGGGACAAAGAGCGACATGCGTCCGGTGCAGAAGCGCCACCCCTCCTGCCCCTCCGTGCAGAAAGAGCCGGGAGTCTCTTCTTTCGCAGGCCCCTCTTCCCATGTCAGCTCCGCCTCCCTGCCCATCAGTCTGCTGTCCGCCGTATGGGCGGCCCACTTGACGCTCCCGTCCGGCCAGAACGCAGTGATTCTCGACTGCACGGGAACCTCTGTGCCGTCCCCGCTCCATAGGCGGAAGCTCCCGCCCCGCACTCTGCCTCTCTCCCATATGCTGCCGAACTGCGTATAGCCATAGGCCCTCCGGCCCTCCAATAAATGCAGCTTCATACAATATCTCCTTGTTCTCTTTTTCCTAACTTTTTATTTCGTTTTTGTCTTTCAATTTCTATATAGATTCTGCCGGATCGGCCTTTGGATCCGAATTTTCGGATCCGATTTCCGCCGGCACTGCCTTGACACCCTCCGATATAGCCTGTTTATACTGGGACGGCGTGACTCCCAGGCTCTTTTTAAAAACCGTGCTGAAATATAGCTGCTCGTAGCCCAGTGCGGATGCCAGATCCTTCACCGGAATCTGGGGATTTTCCTCCAGCAGACGGACCGCATGCCTGATCTTTTCCCCCGAAATAAAGTCATTGTATGTCTTCTGGGTAAATTTCAGGAAAATCTTGCGGACGTAGGGCTGGCTCACCTGAAAGATGCCGCAGATCTCCTGCAGCGTATAGTTGCGGCTCAGGTTCTGCAGCACAAGATCCCTGATCCGGGAAAAAAGCTCCCGCTCCCTGTCATCGGAGGATGCATCATGACAGCTATGGGCCTTCAGGATGCCTGTCAGCCCCTCCAGAATGTCCCCATAGCTGTCCAGTCCCGAGATCATCTCGTCGATCTGGTCATTCACGGAAAAAGGATCCGCCCCCAGCGCCTCCCCTCTTGCGAACTGCTCCGTGAACCTGTGAATCCGTCTGCGCAGGAAGGAAACCGGCATCCTGTCCTTCTCCCAGAGCGAGAAAAGCTGCTCCAGAAGCCTCCACACCCCCTCCCACCTTCTGGAGAGAATGTCTCTTTCCGTCTCCTGACACAGAGCGCTGTCCCTTGTATAGGAGGCCGCCTGCTCTGCCCTGGCCTTAAGCTCCGGAGCCGAATAGCATACGAAGCACCCCGGTATCACCATCTTCAGCATCTGATTCCGGTATGTCTCCCGCAGCTCCCTGACAGAAGGGACCGGCTCAGGGAAAGATGTGAGCAGCAATCCCAGCCCCGTGGCAGGCTGCAGCGCCTGACGGCAGAGCTTTACGGTGATATAGCGCAGCGTCTCCTCCGAACCTGCCTCCGGCACAAAAAACAGCACCGCATCCTGATGCTGCAGATAAAGCGCAGTATCTCTGGCCCGCCTGACCTCGGCCAGCAGTTCCGAATGATCTCCCGGATAATGAACCAGAAGCACCTGACAGGGAACACAGTCCTGCCCGGCCAGCAGCTGCCCGAACAGCTCCTGGTCGCCCACTGCAAAGGCCTGCTCCAAAAGCCCCCGGATCCTCTGGAGGCGGCTCTTCCGGCAGGCATCCCGGATCTGAAAAAGGATCCTGCGAAACTCTTCCTGATCAATGGGCTTTGTGACAAAGGCGTCAATGTTCAGCGGCACGGCGGTTCTGGCATACTCAAAGGATCTGTAGCCGGTGACGATGATGATGTGCATCTCCGGGGAGCAGCCGCGGGCCTTCTCCGCCAGCTCCAGACCGCTGAGCCCTGACATTCTGATGTCGGAGATCAGCAGATCTATATGCTCCGTCCCGAGAAGCTCCAGCGCCTCCTCCGCCCCGGTACACTGAAAAAGCACCGAAAAGCCTTCCGTCTGGTCCAGAAGCCGGGCCAGAAAGCGCAGCATGGGAGGTTCGTCCTCCACGATCATCACTCTCAGCCTATAAGCCCCGTCATACGAAAACGGATTCATTCTCTCACCTCCCTACGTCCTCTCCTGCCGTCCCTCCAGAATGACCCGAAAGCCTCCTGAGGGTACGTTTTCAACGGAGTACCGAAAAGAATCCCCGTAAAACAGGGACATTCTGATCAGTGTGTTCCGAATGCCGATGTGAATCTCCTCCTGCGGAGGGTTCCCCGGAAGGGCGGTTCCTCTGATCCCTTCCTTTATCTCCAGCCTCATTTTCTGCAGCTCCTGCCAGGGCATACCGGCGCCGTCATCCTGAATCACGATCCTCCATCTGCCCTCCTCCACAGTCCCCCTGACGGAAACGGCCAGCCTCGTATGGCCGGCATCAAAGGCGTGCTCGAATATATTTTCCACGAAGGGCTGCAAAATGATGCGCAGGGTCCTGCATTCCCGAAGGTCAGGGCTGCACTCCAGCCTAAACTCCAGTCTGTCCTCGAAACGCAGCTTCATGAGGTTCAGGTACATCTCCGTGTTTTCAAACTCCTCTCCGAAGGTGGCGGAATTGTTTTCCTTGTCCGTGACGGCATATTTCAGCACGGCGGAGAGCATCTGGCAGGAATCGTAGATGCGCATATCTCCCGTCTCGGCTCCCATGATACCGATCATATTCAGGGTATTGTAGAGAAAGTGGGGATTGATCTGAGACTGAAGATAGCGGAGACGCTCTTTGGCCTGCAGGGCGGTGAGGGCGATCTCGTTCTCTATCATCACCTCGAGCCTTCCCCGCATTCTGGAAAACTCATCATACAGAAGCTGCACCTCATGGAAGGGAGCCTTGTTCCTGTCGTCGGAATCCTCTGCAAGGTTCTGTACGGTAGTATCCTTCATCTTCTTGGTGAACAGAATCAACGGAGCAGACATTCTGCGTGCAAACACACAGATCATGACCAGCGTCAGCAGAGTCACGGAGACCGCGATGAGCCCGATCAGCACAAAGTCGTCCCGCTGCAGGGCCAGCACATCCGCCATGGCGATGACGGCGGTCACCTGAATACCGCTGTCCTCCTGAAGCACGGAAGAGACCAGGTAATCCTGCTCCAGCTCCGGAAGCAGAGCGTCCTTGCCCCCCAAGGGGAAGCCCTCGCTCCTATAAATAATGTCTTCGCCCCAAGAGACCATGATATCTATGTCATACAGCTCCCCCACAGAGAGGAGCTGCGTCAGGCTGTCCCCGGTGAGCTGCACCGCCAGAAACCCC
The DNA here is from genome assembly GCA_947565325.1 of uncultured bacterium. Lineage (GTDB taxonomy): Bacteria > Bacillota > Clostridia > Lachnospirales > Lachnospiraceae > Acetatifactor. Next base: position 11,792 of record CANOFQ010000003.1, on the reverse strand, counting down.
ACCACGGAGCCGGGATCCCGCACAGAGCGCACCAGCGAGAAGCCCTCCGTGTCCGTGTTGGGCAGAATGTGCGCCGACAAGGGAAGAAGAAGCTCTTTGCCGTAATTGTTCCGGGCGGTCCTGATCCAGCCGTACTGCTCCAGACAGCCCTTCGGCAGTCTGTAGGTGTAATCATAAGGGCGGTTGTACCTTTCATTGGTCATGAAATAGCCTTCCTCGTTGAAGAAAACCACCCGGTAGGAGGAACTCACATAAGGATAGGAGCTGATGGCGCCTACCAGTGTATTATAGCAGCGGGCCTTCTCGTAGGAGGAGGCATTTTCATAGGTCAGCCCCACGGCGGCAGAAACGAACTCTTCATGGGACACAATGTCCAGCGAGATGAAGGACATGGTGTTCCAGACAGACTCCAGCTGCACGCTCAGCAGTTTAGCAGTGTAGTCAATCGTTTTCCTCATTTCCCGCTTTCCCGCATCCCATTTTAAATGAAACAGGATACCTATGATACAGAACAAGGGAATCAGCGCCGCCACCAGATAGGTCAGCAGCAGCCGGCTCAGGAAGCTGTTTTTCTTTTTGGGGCCGGCAGGCAGAGACATGAGAAGCACCCCCTTTCCTTACCATTGTTCCCGGACAGCCTTTCGATTATAGATTTATATGTGTCAGTGGTCACCCCTTCACCGAGCCCGCCGTCATGCCCTCCAGGATCCGCTTGTTCAGGAAAATATACAGCAATATCAGCGGCAGGGACACCACGATGGCTGCGGCAAACAGATGCCCGTAGTCGGTGGTCCATGCGGACTTGAGGGAATATACAAAGAGCTGGACGGTCTGGGTGCTGGAGCCTGACATATAATACTGCGGGTTCTCAAAATCATTGTAGATCAGCACGGACCGCAGGATGATCACGGTGGCCGTAATGGGCTTGCTCAAAGGGAACAGGATTCTGGTATACAGGGTCAGGCTTCCGCATCCGTCAATGACAGCTGCCTCGTCGATTTCTGTGGGCAGAGAGCTGATATAGCCCTTGTAGAGCATCACGGCAAAGGGGAACATGGTAGCCACCTCCACCAGACACAGGCCCGCCAGCGTGTTGGCCACATGCAGGGAGTTCAGCATCCAGTACGTGGGGATCACGGAGGCCGGCACAATGAGTCCCGCCACGATCAGCTTGTTGGAGAGACGGCTCAGGAGCCCCTCCCTGCGCTGCATGATCACCGCCGTGGCCGAGGCGGCCAGCACCAGAAAGAACACCGACACCAGAGTGATCACCAGGCTGTTCTTGAAGGCCTTCAGCAGCGCACCGTGCTGATACTGGAAGATGAACTGCAGATTCTCCAGAAGATGAAAGTCCTCCGGCAGTGCCAGAGTGAGTCTGGCGGCGTCCGCCGTATCCTTGCAGGCGGTGACAATCACAAAATAAAATATCAGCCAATGGGTGAAAAAAGTCAATACCACCAGCAGAATTTCCACAAGCCTCGATATAGGGCTTCTCTTTCGGATCATAGGATTTCCGCCTCCCTTCTTGCGATAAAGGAATTCAGCGGGAACACGATCAGCGCCACGGCCACGAACAAGATCACGTTTCCGGCTGTGGCAAGCCCGTAGCTGCCTCTGGCGAACAGCTTGTAGATGACGGTTCCCAAGACCTCCGAGGAATAACCGGGCCCGCCGCCCGTGAGGGCCTGTATCAGGTCATAACTGCGAAGCCCCCCGATAAGGCACAGGGTCAGCACCGTGTTGACGGAGGGCAGCAGCAGCGGCAGGGTGATCCTTCGGAATATCCCCCAGGGGCTGGCCCCGTCGATGGCCGCCGCCTCAAAGTAGGTCTTGGGGATGGCACAGATGCCGGCGATCAGAATAATGGTCACAGTGCCGATGCCCTTCCAGATATCCGCTATGATGCAGGAAAGAAGGGCGAAGCGTTTGTCCGTGAGCCAGTGGACGGCCTCAAGGCCGATTGCCGTGAGGAACTGGTTCACCGTGCCCGCCGGCTCCAGCAGAGCCCGGAAGGCCAGAGCCACCACCACGTTCCCCAGAAGATAGGGGAAAAAGATCACGATTTTCAGATATTTCCCGCTGCGGATGCCGCTGCAGACATACCGGGCCAGAAGCAGTCCCAGCACGATCTTGACCGCACAAGTGCTCAGGGCAAAAATAGCTGTGTTGATCAGCGCCGTCCGGGTGTTGGTCATGGTGAAGAAGGTGATAAAGTTCTCAGGCCCCACAAAAACCGCATCCTTCAGGTTCCATATGGTAGTGGAAAAATAGAAGGATGCAAAGGTGGGAACGATGAAGATCACCACGTACACCAGCAGGCCGGGGGCGCCCATCCAGAGCGGATATGTCTTTTGGTTTCTGTTTTTCATAAGCACACCTTCCGATACGGATTCCTTCCAGAAAGCCGGCCCCTGCCGTGTTTTGCAAAAGCCCCTGTGCGTCCGTTTCGGAATCCTTTTTTGAAAAACGGCAGAAGGCACAGATAAGGATGCGCTTCTGCCGTCTGAGTTTGTTGAGTTTTCCGGCTGATTCCATGACCTTTTTCAGCTGATGCCGTGATGTTTTTCCGGCCGATGGTCAGACAGCTCTCCGTATGGCTTTCAGATGGGCCTTGCCAGTCAGGCTTTACCAGCCCGCCACGCCCTTCTGTCTGGCGTCGATGGCATTGTCCTTCTCGATCTCGGAAATCGCCTCCTCAGGGGTGTATTCCCCGGTCTCTGCCATCTGCAGGATGGTCACCATGTTGGAGCCCTTGATGTTGCAGGAATACTCCATGACGGAGGTGGAGGATTTTGCCACCCATTCCTGCGCCTCTCTGGCCGCAGAGGAAATGGTGTCAGGCAGCTCCACGCCGTTGAGCATGAAGGCTCCCGTGGGAACCGTCACCTTACAGTAGGCATCGATGGCCTCCCCGGTGGTAAGGTACTCCATCAGGGCAAGTGCGCAGGCCTCCTTCTCCGGAGCGATGTTTTTGCTCACGCACCAGGCCACAGGCATCCAGGTAGCCACGCCCCTCACGTCGGGAGACGTGTCGGGCAGCGGGAAGAACCCGATCTCCTCTATCTTGTCCGGCGCCACGTTGGAGAGGGTGGAAAGGATGTTTGTGCGGGAAAAGGTCATCACCGCATCCCCGTTCGCCAGATCCGTGGCGGACTTCTCAAAGCTCACCGCCAGAGGATCGTCGCTCTGATACTGCTTGGTGTAAAGATCGTTCAGCTTGTGCAGCCCCCGCATGAAGGTCTCCGAATCGTGCAGCTCTGTCTCCTTGTTGGTATATTTGTCCGCAAAATCCGGATCCTCCTGATGCACATAGAAATACTGGGACAGGAACAGAATCTGTGCGCCGGCACCGTCACTGTAGGGCGTCACCACGGGCACCTTGTCTGTCTGGGTCTTGATGATCTCGCAGTTGTTCAGGAATTCCTCCCATGTCAGCGGAATCTCCAGCTTCAGGTCCTCATATACCTTCTTGTTGTAAAAGCAGCCCGCCACGTTGGAGGTGGTGAGGGGAATACAGTACACGGCTCCCGTCTCCGGATCAGACACCAGGTCCAGATAAGAGGAGGTCACATTCTGGTAGATCCAGTCCTGCCCGGACAGATCGTAAATATTTGCCGCCGGGTCCAGCTTGTCCAGCTGGGCGCCGATGGAGCTCTGGAACAGATCCGGCAGATTGCCCGTGGCGGCCCTTACCTCCAGTGTATATACGGATTCCTCAGAGTTGGACGAAAGCAGCTCCACCTCGATCTTACATCCCGTCAGCTCGCTGAAGGCATCCAGCTGCGCCTGAAGGGCATCTCCCACCTCGCCGGTGGTGGAATGGGCGATATTGAGGGGCACTCCCTCGAAATTCCAGCCCTCCGGCGTTTCTGTGCCGTCGGCGCCGGATGATTCTGCCGATGCATCCGATGAGCCGTCCTCATCCTCGGACCGGTCTCCGGATGTATCCGACGAGCCGCTCTCGTCCCCGGAAGCGGAAGCTTGGTCCTTCCCGGAGCCCGAGGAAGATTCATCGGGACTGCCACAGGCCACGAGCCCCAGCGTAAGGCTCAGAACCAACGCAAGTGCCAGTTTCTTTTTCATAGGTCTCCTCCTTTTTCTGATGTGTGCCTTTTCGTGCCGTCCTGCCCTGGAGCGCTGCTTTTCTGCACCCTCTCACAGCCGGAAGGGGGACACGATATTCTCTGTAGGTACAGCCTCATTATACCCAGAACAGAAAAAGGATTCTATGGAAAATAAGAAACGGGCATATCGAAAATGGGAACCCTGCACTATTTCTTTTGAATTAAGAGCCGCGCAGCCTATTCCGTGTCGTTTCGGTTCCGGCGAGAGATTCCTTCGTTTCCTTGCGGTCTAAGCGAAACCAACGCTCCAGCCTGCCTCTGGGAAGCAGATAGTTCACCAGAAGGGCGATGACCACGCCTACTCCCGTGTCTATCATGCGGCTGATGGCATAGTCGATATGGTGGGCGGGGGTGTTGAACAGAATGATGCACAGCACCACGCCTCCCGGCTGTACTCCGCCGGGCCAGTGAAACAGCACGCATATGGAGATCATCACCACCACGCCCAGAGAAACCAGCGGGAGCCGCAGCCAGTAATTTCCCTCCGGGTAGATTGCGTGCTCCAGCCAATAGAGGCCAAGACCGATGAAGCCGCCGATGATGGTTCCGAAAAAGCGGTTTCCTCCGCTGCGGCGGGAATCCTCCATGTCCGCTCCCATGCCAAAGATCGCCCCGATGCAGGCAAAGGTGGGGTTGCTGTTTGGAAGAAAGGCATAGAGCAGCGCCGTGAGCACTGTAGCCAGAGCCGTCTTCATGCTTCTCAGGCCCAGACCCGGAATGGGTGCGTGGATCGGGCTGTGTTCTCCGGGGGAATGTCCCGGGTGGGGCGGTGGAGCGGGATTGTCCTGCCGGCTGCCGGGCCGGGATAAGGGGGTGCGTGGATTCATATGGAATGTCCTTTCTTGGGAGAATGGGGAAAGTGCCAAACTATGCTGACGGACCGCCGCTTCCTGCTGCGGACAAGTCTACTATCATCATACGTCTTTTATGCACATATGTCAATTTGGGAATGGACTTGGATAAGAATTTTGGTCTTTACAATATAAAACAGGCCAGCAAATCATTTCATCTGCTAACCTGCTCACGACACAAACTCTGCTTTTATATCCTTTCTTTAGCTGTCCTAAATTACCCCAGCCATCTTCCCGATCCAGTAAACCACTCCCAGCACCCAGCTGGCAAAGATTCCGTACAGGATCACCGGCCCGGCAATGGTGAAAATCTTACACCCGATCCCGAAGACCTGCCCCTCTGTTTTGTATTCGATGGCCGGCGCTGCCACGCTGTTGGCAAAGCCGGTGATAGGCACCAGCGCCCCTGCTCCGCCCCACTTCACGATCTTCGGATAGATGTTAAAGCCGGTGAGCACCACTGACAGAAGCACCAGTGTCAGAGAGCACCAGCTTCCTGCGGTCTGCTTGTCCAGCCCCATTCCCGCCGCATAGTTCAGTATGAACTGTCCGAGACAGCAGATGATGCCTCCCGTCACGAAGGCCTTCAGCATCTGGAGCCATAGGTTATGGGTGGGGGTCACCTTCTTGACATACTGCTCATATTCCTTCTGCTTCTCTTTCTGGGTCTTGTCATTCTGTGAAGCCTGCCCGCTCCGGACGTCCTGTCCTGCACCCATGCTGTCCTTCCCTTCCTGCCCTTCCGCTCCTGACTGCCCCGGCCGACCTGCATCTGTCCGATTTCTCTGTTCCCCGTCCGGCTGCGCCTTGGCAGTGCCTCTTGTTCCATCCTTCTCCATAGCTCTCCTTGCCTTTCTGCGAAATATGCAATTATAATACATAAACCTCAAATATAGTACACGGATCTGAAGTTCCGAATCCGTAATTTTTATTGTAAAGCCATTTCTATGCATATGTCCTGCCCTCATTATTTCCAAGCATCAAAGAAATATGCATGAGAAAAACGTATTCCCCCATGGTACCTTTCCGTTTACCCTACGGCCCGTCTTCCTTCCCCTCCCTCCCTGCGGTTGCGATCAGCGCCTTGTCTACATCCTCTTCGTAGTTGCGCATGGCGACTTCGATGGGAGTGGGATCCTTGGTGATCCTCCTGCCCCCCACATGGTTGAAGAACAGAAGGATACCTGCGGCAAGCCCTATGGAATAGGACACCTCCAGCACATTCAGGCCCTGCGGCTCACTGTTCATCACCATCTTGTAAACTTCCGTAAAAACATCATTTATACCCACATCATTGTGGTATGCCATGATGGTAAAAGCTGTCCCGAAAAAACTCACCAGACAGACCAGCGCCGCCTTCAGCCACTGCTGCCATCCCTTGTGCCGGTTCACGCTGACCCATTCCACCAGAACATCTGCCTCACCCAGAACCTGAACATTGATGTCCGGACATGCATTCTCCATCAGCTCCACCAGCTTCAGGGAGCTGATCACGCAGCGCTTCGCCTCATCCTTCCCGAAATGATGCACCTTGATCGATTTCAGCTTGGCTGCCGTCACGGAATCCGCACAGCGCAGAGACCCTACATCTGTCATGAACACATCCTGCGACTGAACCTCCACGTTCCTGTCACATTTTAAGTATACTGTCACATTTGCCATCTGATCTGTCCTTTCCGCCGTTTATTGCTATACTGTAGACCGCTGTGCCGTAACTCTCTATACCGGGATCCGCCGTGCTGCAACTCTCTGTGCCGGGATCTGCTGTGCCATGGCGCACCATGCTGCGCTGCAGGGCCTTTGGACGCTCTCGGCTGCCTGCTGCCATACAGTTGTACCTCTCCGGCTACCCGCCACCATGTAGCCCCACCGATTCCATCAGGCAGGCTCCACCTTACGGCACCGCCCGCCATACGGTCCGGCGCAGCTCTGCCCAAATCTTGTCATGCCGTCCGGTGCAGCTCTGCCCAGAAATAGATAAGCGATCCCAAAAGCTTCCCCACTGCCATGGCGATTACCGCCAGCCCCAGACCGTGCCGGAAGGAGATCCGGCGGGTCAGGATAGGGATGCTGTCCAGCATCTCCGCAATGGCCAGCGCCAGGCAGCCCACGAACATACCTGCAAAAAGGCCGAAGACTGCCTGCCATGCCGTCCCTATGCCGTACAGCAGCCCCGGCTGGTCCGGAAACCTCTCCTGCCACCATGCACCGAACTGGCAATACCGGGAAAAGACGCTGAGGACACACCCTGCCAGCGTTCCGAAAATAACCATTTCCTCATATATCAGTACCTGCTTTGCCGTATGGGTCTTTCCTGCGAACCGGGGCACCAGCCCCACTGCAGCCAGCACAGTAAACACCCCTGCGGCCGCCAGCAGCCCGTAGCTTCCTCCCAATATACTCAAAAACAAGAGCCGTAGCATAAGTATCAGCCTCCCTTCCCAAATTGAATGAAGATTATTTTGCAGCCCCTTTAAGGGAAGTTTATTGACTATTATGGTACAGAAGCCCGAAAATATACTTTGGCTTGTCCAACGATTTATGCTTAACTCTTTACCCTCCCCACAAAAAGGCACTTGACATTTCTGCTTCTACTGCATATAATCAATATATACACTATAATAAGGAGCTATGGAATGAATATTAATTTATCTCTGCAAAGCGAGATCCCCACATATGAGCAGATCAAAACGCAGATCAAGGCTCAGATTCTTTCCGGCGAGCTGGCTCCCAACGCCCCTCTTACCTCCATGCGCCAGCTGGCCCGGGATCTGCGTGTCAGTGTCATCACCACCACCAGAGCCTACAGCGATCTGGAGGCAGAAGGACTGATTTACACATTACAAGGGCGGGGATCCTTTGTAAAATGTGATCCGGAGACAGTGCGGCAACAGTATCTCCACGCCATCGATGAATCCCTGAGAACAGTCATCGAAAAGGGTACGGCAGCCGGATTGGATTTGGAGCAAATACAGAACAGACTGGAGGAGCTTTTTCATGAACAATGCCATTGAAGTCAGTCATTTGAGCAAGACCTACCCCGGCTTTGCGCTGAAAAACGTCAGTTTTACCGTCCCTCAGGGGCAGTGCTGCGGATTCATAGGGCCCAACGGTGCGGGCAAATCCACCGTTCTCAGGATCATTGCGGGGCTGGCCTTCCCTGACAGCGGGGACGTCACCCTTCTGGGAAAGCCCGGCAGCGATCCTTCTTCAAAGGGAGAAGTCGCCATAATATTTGATCAGCCCTATTTTCAGGATAGCTGGACTCCCATAGATATAGAGAAAAGTCTCAGCCCTTTCTACCCTGGCTGGGACTGCGCCCGATACCGAAACTGCCTGAAGCGCTTCGGGCTGGATTCCGGGAAAAAATTCAAAGACATGTCCCGGGGCATGAAGCAGAAGCTGGCAATGGCCGTACATCTCTCCCACCCTACCAAGGTTCTCCTGCTGGATGAACCGACAGGAGGGCTGGATCCGGCAGCCCGGGACGAGCTGTTGGACATTTTCCGTGAATACCTGCTCCCTGAGGACAGAACCATTCTGTTTTCTACCCATATCACCAGCGATCTGGAGCGTATCGCTGACAAAATCGTCTATATCCACAACGGCGAAATCACCTATCAGGGCGCCAAAGACGATCTGACTTCTTCCTACTGTATTGTACGGGGAAGCCGGCTGCCCGCAGAAAAGCGGGAGCATGCCATCGGCCTGCGGCAGACAGACGCCGGATACGAATGTCTCATGGCACTGTGCCATATCGGAGGCCTCCCTCCAGAGACGGTGACAGAAAAGGCTAATATCAACGACATTGTAGTCTATATGGAAAGGAATGAGAAAAATGCTTAAGATGATGAGACTGGACTGGCGTTCAATGAAGCGTTACCGTGTGAAGCTTCTGGTCATCCCTGTCTGCCTCCTCCTGACAGGGTGGTTTTCCACAATTTATCTGGTTCCCATGGGAGTCTTCCTGCTCTTTTCCTTCTCTGTGGATCCCTTTGCCATGGAGGAGAAATGCAATTTGAACAAGCTTTATCTGACCTTGCCCATAAAGAGAAGGCAGGTGGTTCTTGGCAGATATCTTCTGTCCTTTCTCCTATTTACGGCAGGGGTGCTGCTGGGACTGGCCCTGATGCCTCTGGCGAACCTGTTCTCTCTGTCAAAATGGTATCCTGACCTTAAATGGAGTCTGGCTCTGGTCTCCTTCGGCTTCTTTTTCTATGCCCTATTGAGTCTTTTTATGTATCCCACCCTTTTCAAGCTGGGGTATCAGAAGGGCAAAATATGGGGCTATTATATCCCTGCCATGCTAGTGTGTCTATTGTACATCCTAGTTTTCGAATATGATATTATTTTTGCGGAGGGAAAATTTATCACCAGTCTGCTGATATATGCTTCGGAGCATTCCCTTGCCGTGACCTGCGGGATCTCAGGGGCAGGCGCCGCCGCTCTGGCACTTTCCTGCTTGTTATCCTTAAAAATATACGCTCGGCGGGAGTTCTGATCCCACGGCAGTGCGGTTTGGCTTTACCGGCAGACTGTCCGAACCGTCTGCTGTTCTCGACGAAATGCCCCTGAAAAACAGCTTAGAAAAATAGGCGGAGGGCTTGAAGAATCGGCGGCCCAGAGAATGGAACCTGAAGAATCAGGGGCGAAAAGGATGGCTTGACCCAATGCGGCAGAAGCAAGAGACAGAAGTAATATCCCCAAAAATATTTCGGGGGTTTGTTTTTACATCAGTTTATGATACAATAGGAAGAAAGCATCATGTTCCGAGCAGACAAAAGCAACCTTTTACAAATGATAAAGGCTCGGAGGGTGATGCTTTTCATGCCTTGTTCAATGCCCATCATACCCCGCCGCCTGCATCTTCTTTTTAAAGGCTGCCTCAGACAGGTTCATCCGCCGGGCCGCTTCGGAGAGCTGAAGAAGACCATCCTTCACCAGAGAGCATAGCGCTTTGAGTGAGCCAAGCTCCATGCCTTGTCTTACGCCTTGCTCCCGTCCCTATTTCATCCCCTGACGGATTCCTTGCCGCATCCCCCTATTCTCCGCATACTTCTCAATGTCCCGCACCGCCTTGTACATATCCGCTTCCTCCTCTCCGCTGTCCTCATTCATCTTGAACTCAAGACATTCCCTGATCCCGCCAATCCCTGAGGCTTGATTCCGTCTCTCTGCCGGAAAGAGAGCCTGCCGTCCTTGTTCCGCAGGGTATAGAACTCCTCTTCCGCCTCGATTGCCCAATCCTCCGGCAGTCTCTCCCCAAGATGGTATTCCAGCACGGACCGCACCCTCTCCGGCTTCCTCATATATGTCCTCAACGCATTGTCGGACTGTCCCATGTTCCGCCTTTCCGCAGGGATAGGCCTCATGAGCTGCCGACTGCCTATGATGCGTATCCTGATGCTGCCCTTTTCAAAGAAACGCACCGCAATCGCCGGAACGCAGTCCAGCACTATGGTACCACAGCAAAACACCCTGCTGTCATCATCAATTAATATACATGATTTAAACAGGAAATCCCTGAACAGAGGAACAGCAGAAGACCGCCTCAACCGGCCAAGATTGCCAATAAATAGAATAGCCTGCTTATGGAATGACTTGTCGTCAAGATCCGTGTAGCACAGTCTGCGGCAATGTGCAAGGATTTTTTGAACCACCATATATCCACTAACCATATATCCACCATATATCCATAGACTCACTTTCCAAAATGTATTGGACAGTATAAGCAAGAAAATACATAATAAAAAGAAAACTAAGGAGATTTGATATATGAATACAGTCACCAATTATATTGCTGAATATCTTGAATACTGTCAATACCGTAAACGTTTAAATGCCAAAACCCTTAAGGCATACCGCATTGACTTAAATCAATTTGAGCGCTTTTGCTCCGATACCGTGGACTATGCTTCCAAAAATGCAGTAGACAAATTCATTACTGACCTGCACAAGCAATATAAACCCAAAACCGCAAAACGTAAAATTGCAAGCCTAAAAGCATTTTTTCATTATATGGAATATCAGGAGCAAATTATTGAGAACCCATTTGCAAAAATAGATATCCGTTTCCGGGAAGCCAAGCTCCTTCCCAAGACCATCCCATTTCATTCTATTCAAATATTTCTAACGACATTATATGCTCAAAAAGATCAGGCCGAATCAGAATATCAGCTTCGCTGTTGTATCAGGGATATCGCTGTGATTGAGTTATTATTTGCTACCGGAATGCGGATTTCCGAATTATGTTCCCTGAAACCCTCTGACATAGACCTTGGGAGCAACAATATCAGAATGCGTTATTCCAATTTCATAACACAAATAATCGAAAAGTGCTTGTGGATAAGAAGGACGATATTTGTCATATATATTTGCACGACCGTTAAATATATTTTCGTTCATATATAGTCCTCCTTATTACTTATAATAATCTCATTATACAAATTATCCGGTGAACTGGCCGCCAGAGTTCCTTGCACCCGATAATCAGGAATTATCCTTTATTTTCTATTTCTATTGTGCCTTGTAGTATGCACAAAATCAGTAATGGTTCTAAAACATACTACCAATACTCACATTGCCATATTTCATAAAAAATAGGCTACTCGCATCCGACCAGATCTATCTTCCTTATACCCGTCCCTATAATACATTGCTTTCATTTTGGCCCTTTTCGTAAAAGCGTTCTCTATGTATAATGCACATACTTAACCGTTGTATCAACCAAAAACCGCTTTATTCCTCCCAGTGTTCAAGCTTATCAGCCGGGTAGGCTTTTGTCCAGTGATATGGTTGTAATTCCCTTAATTCCACA
>CANOFQ010000002.1 GCA_947565325.1 uncultured bacterium | reverse complement strand
CAGAAGAGCCTGAGCGAGTGGTACCTGTCTCTTCAGAGCTGCCCTCTGGTCATCGACTGGTTCGATATCGGAAGCCCCCAGGAGGAGTGGGAGAGCGTCTCCTCCAACATCTTCCAGAGGCTGGGAGCCACCATACAGCAGTTTTTCGTTTCCTTCTCTAAAGATTATGACAATGTAGGAAGCGTGCTCACGGAGGACGTGGAGATCAAAGAGACAATCAATGTGTGGATCGCCCGGGGAACCGAGTGGGCGGAGGTCATCAAGGAGCTGGCCGACGAGAGCTTCACGCCGGAGACGGGAATCGCCATCAATGTGAACGTGCTCCCCGCTTCCCAGCTGAACGCAGGAAACGTGAACGCCCTGATGCTTTCCATCACCTCCGGCAAGGCGCCTGACGTGGCCCTGGGAGTGGACATCACCTCCCCCGTGGAATTCGCCATCCGTGACCAAGTGTACGACCTGTCCCAGATGGAGGGCTTTGACGAGGTGAAGTCCCGGTTCGTGGAGGCGACACTGACGCCCTACGAGTACATGGGAGGTACCTATGCCATACCGGAGACCATGAACTTCAACGTGCTCTTCTACCGCAAGGATCTTCTGGCGGAGAGCGGCATCCAGCTGCCCAACACCAGAGCTGACCTATATGACTATGTTCTTCCCGCACTGTATCAGGACGGTCTGGAGTTCTACTTCGGGCGTGACTTCACACAGTTCCTGTTCCAGAACGGGGGCAGCTACTACACGGAGGACGGAATGAAATCCGCTCTGGACACGCCGGAGGCATACAGAGCGTTCAAGGAATACACGGAGCTGTTCACCAACTACGGCGTGGCCGAGACGGCTAACTTCTATCAGTATATGCGCTCGGGCATCATGCCTCTGGGGGTGGGAGACTTCAATATGTATATGCAGCTTTCCGTTGCGGCTCCTGAGATCGCAGGCAGATGGGGCATCGCTCCCCTGCCGGGCGTGATGCAGGAGGACGGAACCATCAACCGCTCCGCAGGGGCCCTGACTGACAAGGGTGACGTCATCATGAAGCAGAGCGACAAGCCGGAAGAGAGCTGGGCGTTCCTGAAGTGGTGGAGCAGCACGGAGACCCAGGAGCAGTTCGCCAAGGAGGTGGAGGCTCTGATGGGCGCCGAGGCCAGATGGAACACCGCCAACAAGGAAGCCTTCCTGAGCCTAGCGTGGGACGATGACGATATCAAGACGCTGGAGGCCATGTGGGAGTGGGCGAGAGAGACGCCCACCGTGCTGGGAAGCTATATGACCACACGACACATGACGAATGCGTGGACCACCGTGGTCATCAGCGGCGGCGATGTGAGAGAGGCACTGGAGCAGGCCGTCAAGGACATCAACCGGGAGATGCGTTCTAAACAGGAAGAATACGGGGTGATCAATAATGGATAACAAACTTACAAAATCAGGGGCAATCAAACGCTTTTGGCGTAAGAACTGGATGGGATATGCGTTTTTGGCGCCCTTCGTCATTCTGTTCACCATATTCGTGGTGGCTCCCGTGATCACCGCAATCGGTTTGAGCTTTACCAACTATAACATGATGCAGACGCCTAGGTTCGTGGGACTGACCAATTACCGTCTGCTGTTTCTGGACGATGAAGTGTTCATGATCGGTCTTGCCAATACGCTGAAGTTCGCGATCATCACCGGACCTGTGGGATATCTGCTTTCCTTCTTCGCAGCATGGGTCATCAACCAGCTGAAGTTCAAGAGGGCCTTTGCACTGGCCTTCTATGCACCCTCCATCTGCAGCGGCATCGCAATGTCCACTGTGTGGATGGTGATCTTCTCCAGCGACCGTATGGGATATCTGAACAATATCCTGCTGAACATGGGACTCATCGACGAACCGATCCTATGGAACACGGATCCCAACTATATCATGGGAGTGGTTATGTTCATCTCTCTGTGGATGAGCATGGGCACGGGCTTTCTGGTGTTCCTTGCAGGTCTCCAGAACGTGTCCAAGTCCTATTATGAGGCGGCTGCCATCGACGGCGTGAAGAATAAGTTTCAGGAGCTGTTCTATGTGACGCTGCCCATGATGAAGCCCCAGCTCCTGTTCGGCGCCATCAACGCCATCACCTCCGCCTTCGGCGTGTTCGACATCGCAGTGTCCGTGGCGGGCATGCCCAGCCCGAACTATTCGGCACATACCATTGTGTCCCACTTGTACGATTACGCATTCATCCGTTTCCAGATGGGATATGCATCGGCCGTGGCCGTGGTGCTCTTCGTCATTACCTTCGTGCTGGGCAAGATTGTCATGAAGGTGCTGTCCAGCAAGGACGAATAACGGCGAAGGGGAACGAATGCGAAAGGACATAGACATAAAATAGGAAGGAAAGAGAGGGACTACAATGTTAAAGATTAGATGGTTCAGGGGCCAGTGGCTGCACATCACCTTTTCCAGAGTGCTGCTGTACGTGGTCATGATCGCTCTGGTGTGCTTCACGGCTCTGCCTCTGATATACCTGATTAGCACAGCCTTTAAGCCGCTGGATGAGCTGTTCGTATATCCGCCCCAGTTCTTTGTGAAGAATCCGACCACGAAGAATTTCAGCGATCTGGTGGTTTCGCTGGGAAGCTCCACCGTGCCGTTCACGAGGTACGCCTTCAACAGCATCGTGATCACCACCATTATCGTGCTCTGCACGGTGATCGTGTCCTGCATGGGCGCTTACTCGCTGGTGAAGCTCCAGCCCCCCGGAGGAAAGTTTCTGTTCAACCTGATTCTGGTGGCGCTGATGTTCTCCGCCCATGTGACCAAGATCCCCAGCTACATGGTGGTGAACGGGCTGGGACTGATCAATACATACGGGGCGCTGATACTGCCCAATATCGCAGTGGCTTACAATATCTTCCTGATCAAGCAGTTCATGGAGCAGTACCCCAACGAGCTGCTGGAGGCGGCAAGGATCGACGGGGCAGGGGAGATGAAGATCTTCCTGCAGATGGTCATGCCGGCCCTGAAGCCCGCCACTGCCACCCTGACGGTGTTCTCCTTCGTGAACAACTGGAACGACTACTTCTCGCCTTTGATCTATGTCACCAGTCAGGCGATGAAGACCCTGCCTCTGGCGCTGCAGACCATCGGCGGCGGTGCGGCCGGCATGTCGGTGGGGCGTGCAGGCGCAGTTGCGGCGGCAACTTTTCTGATGACGGCTCCTACGGTTATCATCTTCGTCATTAAGCAGGGTCAGGTTATGGAAACTATGACATATTCAGGAATCAAGGGTTAACCGGAACGGAGGGAAGATATGAAGTCGCTGAAGAGAATAGGCATTGGCCTGTTGGCCGGTCTGATAAGCATGATCTCCGTGTCCCAGACGGCCTTGGCCGCCGGGTCGGACAATTATGTGACCGGTGACAACAATCATCGTGAGCCTATCCCTGTGTCCTACAATGTGGTGAGGACGCTGAACAATATCGGGGGGTATGACGATAAGAACCAATATTTTAACAACCCACAGGATCTTTTTATTGATAAGAAGGACAATATCTATATCGTGGATACGGGCAACAACCGTATCGTGAAGATGAACAGCAAGTACGAGACCGTCAATGTGATCTACGGTCCCGACAAGGCGTTCCGGAACCCCCAGGGCATCTACGTGGATGAAGACGGAGACATGTATGTGGCGGACACGGACAACAGCCGTATCCTCCATATGGATCCGGAGGGGAACTTCGTGGAGGAGTTCGGGAACCCTGAGAGTGATCTGCAGATCAGCGACAGCTTCATGCCTACCAAGCTGATCGTGAGCAAGACGGGCTATATTTACGTGGTCAAGGGCGAGAACATCATGGCCATCGACGGCAACGGTGTACTGCGGGGATATTACGGCCAGACCAATATCGGTTACAGCTTCACCGAGGCCCTGACCCGTATCTTCGCGTCGGAGGAGCAGAAGAAGTTCATCACCAAGCGTCTGGCTTCCTCCTACATCAACCTGACGCTGGGCGACGATGACATGATCTATGCCACCAGCATGGAGCGGGAGGAGGGCGAGATCAAGAAGCTCAACTCCATCGGCACCAATATCTACAGAAAATACAAGACCATCGGAAATTCCATCCGCAACCCCATCACGGATTTCATCGAGAAGAAGATCCTGAAGGCCGTGGTGGCGGGAAACACCTTCAAGTTCGGTGAGTATTTCGATGATTACGGTATGTACATGGAGCCTATCTTCACGGACATCTGCGTGGACGATCAGGGCATCGTGACCGTGGCGGAGCGTCTCAACGGCAAGATATATCAGTACGATCAGGACGGCAGGATGCTGGTGGCCTTCGGCGGTCTGGGCAGCAAGAAGGGAACCTTCACCAGAGTTTCCGCACTGGACGTGGACAGCAAGGGCAACATTCTGATTCTGGACCGGATCAACGGAAACATTCAGGTCTTCGAGCCCACAGAGTTCATCCAGCTGGTTCATGACGCCACCTCCGCCTACAACGACGGTGACTATGCCGAATCCTACGAGCTGTGGCGCAGGGTGCTGGCCATCGACGAGAACTATGATCTGGCCCATGTGGGTATCGCAAGGGCTTACTACAAACAGGAGCAGTATAAGCTCTCCATGGAGGAGAGCAAGCTGGTAGGAGACAGAGACACCTACACCATGGCCTTTGACGAATATAAGTACGTGGTGCTGCGGGAGCACTTTTTCCTGATCATCCTGATAGCGGTGGCCATCATAGGGGCGGTGATCGCACTGGTGGTGGTATTCACCAGGTACGCCAAGAAGGGCTACTGGAGCTATCTGAACAATAAAGACAAGAAGATGGGTATCGGGCAGGGGCTCATGTATTCCTTCTATACTCTGCTTCATCCCGTCGACACGCTGGAGGGCATACGGTACAACCGCAAGCGGATCAACATGGCGGTTCCCTTCATCCTCTTCCTGCTGGCCTTCGTGGTGAGAATGGCGTATCTGTACATAGTCCATTTCCCGCTGGCCTCCATAGAGCTTGAGGACGTGAACCCGGTATTCGAGGCGGTGAAGCTGTGGATCGTCCCGATCTCATGGATTCCTGCGTCCTTCATGGCCACCAGTATATCCGGCGGCGAGAGCAAGTTCCCGGAGATCACGTTCACATCGGCCCTTTCCCTTGTGCCCTTCATCGTGATCAATGTGCCGCTGATGTTCCTGTCCAATATACTGTCCAAGACCCAGAGATCATGGTACGGCGTGTTTTCGTTTCTGGCATATGTGGGACTGTTCCTGATCTTGTTCATGGCTATGATGATCTTGAACAACTATACCTTGAAAAAGACGATTGGTATGATGTTTGTCTCAGCGTTTATGATGCTGGTGATCTGGCTGGTATTGTTGCTGTGCTACGTCCTGACGGGCAGAATGATTCAGTTTGTCATCTCGATCATGGATGAATTCAAGCTGAATTTCCTATAACCGCTGTCGGGGACGGTTTTGTGACAGCCTGTAATGATACGGCAGAAAGGAGCAAAGAACTTATATGGTTAAGCAGTTTCTGAAAGAAAGACTGGGTACCATCATACTCTTCGTAATCTTGGCCATATTTCTGGTGTGGGGGTATTTCAGCATACAGAAGGCGAGGAGCAACGCCATCACCTTCACCGACGAATATGAGGAGCCGGAGGGAAATGTGGACTTCGAGGATGAGGGAAGGTACGTGTCCGTGGCCAAGACGGATAAGCTGGAGCTTTTCTACAACGAAGCAAAGGGAGCCATTCAGGTGAAGAATCTGGAGAGCGGCTACCTCTGGAAGGGGATCTGCGACAACGACGTCTACGACATGAGCGGCGGCAGCGTCAACAAGATGTGGAAATCCTACCTCCAGTCCCCCATCACCATCACCTATAATAACTTAAAGCGCCGGGACTCCGGTGCGAGGACGGAATATGCGGGCAAGGACTGCAAATGGCTGGAGGCGGAATATCTCGATAACGGCGTTTCCGTCACCTATGGCTTTACCACTCCGGGAATTTATGTGACAGTAGAGTATACTCTGGAGGACGACCAGCTGGTTGTCAGGATTCCCGTGGACAAGATTCAGGAGAAGGCCAGATTTGCGGTGACCACCATCGAGCTGCTTCCCTATTTCGGGGCGTCCCGCAACGAGGCGGGGGGATATCTGTTCTATCCCGACGGCAGCGGTGCCATCACTACCTATGAGAAGGCGGACACCAGACCCTCCAACGTGCTGGGAGCCAGCTATTATACCTACACCAACCGATTTCTGGCTTTCCAGAACCTCTTCGATTACGACAGCTACAACCGCTACACGGCGGCCATGCCGGTGTACGGCATCAAGAACGGGGACGATGCCTTGTTCGCCGTATTCACGGAGGGGGCGGAGAACACGGGGATCGTGGTGTACCCCTCGGGCTACGTGGTGGATCTGAACCATGCGGGCTTCGAGATCTATACAAGAAATGTCTATAATGTCAATGCGAATTCCATGTCCACGGCAGAGGGCAGCGCCACCGGCGGCAGCATTCAGAGAGTGGATAAATACCTGATCCCGGAGAACCGGGAGGTGCGGTACTTCTTCCTCAGCGGGGAGGAGGCGGATTACGGCGGCATGGCGGCCACCTATCGGGACTATCTGGTGGAGAATGACCTGCTGAAGGCGGCCATCGCCCCGGGGGACGAGATGCCCCTTGCGCTGGAGCTGCTGATGGGCACCACCAAGGGCGGAATGGTGTTTGACGAGTATGTCACCATGACGGACTTCGATCAGGTGCAGGAGATTCTGGGCAGGCTTTCCGATGCGGGGATCAACAGGACAGAGGTGCTGCTCTCCGCATGGATGAAGGGCTACGACGAATATGAGTACTGGGGTCCCGCAAGACAGCTGGGGGGCACCGGGGGGCTGAAGGATCTGAACAAGTACCTTGAGACCGCTCCGGGCAACAGGGTGTATCTGGAGAACGCTTTCATGTTCGCCAGCTCCGAGACCAGCGGTATGTCCGAGAAGGACGATGTGGCTTACGACGGACTGAATCTGGAGATCAGCGCCACCAATATGGACGGCACGGTGTTCTATCTGGTGAATCCCCTCTCGGCCTACAAGCGCAACCTGAAGTTCCTTGACAAGCTGGAGAAATACGACCTGCTGGGAGTGGCCTATGCCGATGTGGGGCAGTACGCCTATGCGGACTTCAACGAGACGGCTTCCTATACCAAGACGGCGGCGGTGGCGCAGCTGCGGGAGCTTCTTGGCAGCACTGCGGATACCAACAGATACATAGCGTCTCAGGGGGCAAATCAGTATGTGTACAGCTATACGGATTATCTGTTTGACTTGAGGGAGGACAGCTACGGCTTCTCCATAACGGACTATGCGGTGCCCTTTCTGCAGATGGTGGTGTCCGGCAGGATTCCCTACTCCACGGAGGGGGCCGGCAACTTGTCCTATGATCTCCAGACCCAGAAGCTGAAATGGATCGAGTACGGCGCCGTTCCCTATTTCCATCTGACCTATGAATCGGCGCTGAAGCTGAGGGACACGGGATACGAGAGGCTGTTCAGCTCCACTTATGACGACTGGGAAGGCGTGATGGTGGATACCTATAAGGAATTCCGGGATAACCTTTCCTGCGTCTACGGAGTGCAGATGACGGATCACAGCTATCTGACGGACGACCTGATCCGCGTGGACTATGCCAACGGCATTTCCATATACATCAATTACGGCGGCGAGGAGGCCAAGGCGGAGGGCGTGACAGTGCCCGCCAAGAGCTATGTGATCGTGGAGGGAGGTGAGCGCTGATGAAAGAGAAGCAGGTGAAAGCAAAGCCGGTGAAGGAGAATCCGGCACCCAAGAAAGAAGCACCGGTAAAAGAAAAGAAAAGGTTCAGGCTGGATCTCCACAAAAAGAATTCCCTGAAGGGGCTGGTGTTCGTGGCTCCCTTCATTGTAGGGATCGCACTGTTCTTCGTCTATCCCATTTATATGTCCCTGCGGCTGAGCATCAGCGAGCAGGTGGCCATCGTGGGAATGAAGATGCAGGGCTTCACCATTGAACATTTTGTAAAGGCCTTTGTGGTTGACACGGAGTTCGTCCCCACCTTTGTGGATGTGGTGAAGCAGACGCTTACCAAGTTCCCCCTGACCATAGTCCTCTCTCTGATCATTGCGATCCTGCTGAACAGGGATCTCAAGTGCCGGGGACTGTTCCGGGTGATCTTCTTCATACCCTTCCTGCTGGGCAGCGGCGAGGTCATGCAGCAGCTGCTGAACCAGGGGGTGGACCGGTCCGTGCTCAACATCATGGACGGCAAGCTGATACCTTACAATGTGCTGAGCTATTTCGGCGACACCATCATGAATGCGGTGCAGACGGTGTTCGGCCTGCTGGTGAAGGTGCTCTGGGGCAGCGGCGTGCAGATCCTGCTGTTCCTCTCCGGACTGCAGAGCATCTCTCCCGCCTTGTACGAGGCGGCCAAGATCGACGGCGCCACGGAGTGGGAGATTTTCTGGAAGGTCACGGTACCCATGATCTCCCCCATGCTGCTGCTGAACATTGTGTATACGGTGGTGAACTCCTTCACCGATATATCCAATCCGCTGCTGGCATACATCCAGAAATACGGATTGACGGACGCAGAGTTTTCCTATGGTTCCGCCCTGGGCTGGATCTATTTTGCCTTTATCGGCGTACTGGTAGCCATCATATTTGCGGTGATGCAGAAATATATGCATACAAGTGAAGTAGAGGAGGTTAAGAAACGTGAGCGTAAACACAGAGTCTTTACAATCGAAAAAGCGCCCAAACGCACTTTCGAGTAACATGCAGCTTCGCTGGCGGCTGTTCACCAGAAAATATGCCAACCTCACCGGGGCGAAGCATATCGTGGTCAGGCTGGCCATGTATCTGCTGGTCATAGGGCTTGCTTTCGTGTTCTTGTATCCCTTCCTTTACATGATTGCGACCTCGCTGATGTCCAACTCGGATCTGAACAGCTCCTCCGTGAGCTGGCTGCCCACGGAGATCAAGTTCGAGAATTATGCCATTGCCCTGCAGCTGATGGACATAGGCCGGTTCATGAAGAATTCCCTGTTCGTGACGCTGGCGGCGTCCTTCGGGCATATCATAGCCTGCTCCTTCATCGGCTACGGGTTTGCCAGATACAATTTTCCGCTGAAGAACATACTGTTCGGCTGTGTGCTGCTGGCCTTCATCGTGCCCACCCAGACCATCATCATCCCGCTGTACATGACCTATTCCAACCTGAAATGGCTGGACACCTATCTGCCTCTGATCGTGCCTACCTTCTTCGGCTTCGGGCTGAGGGGAGCTCTGTACGTTTTCTTGTTCCGTCAGTTCTTCCTGACGGTGCCAAGGAGTCTGGAGGAGGCTGCGAGGATCGACGGCTGCGGGTTCATGATGACCTACTGGAGGATCGTGTTCCCTCTGGCCAAGGCCACGCTGGTGGTGGCGCTGGTGCTTTCCGTGGTGTGGCACTGGAACGATTTCTACGAGTCCAGCCTCTACATCAGCACTCCTTCTCTGGGATTCCTGCCGCCGAGGCTGACAACGATCATCACTGCGGCCAATGCGCTGCCGGAGCAGCAGGCGGAGATGCTGCGGCAGCTGGGACTGGAGGACGGTGAGGACACCCTGAACAATGCGGTGGTCATGGCAGGGGCCCTGATCATCAGCGCACCCGTGCTGGTATTCTTTGCCTTTGCCCAGAGGCAGTTCATGCAGGGCATCGAAAGAACGGGTATCACGGGCGAATAAGGCCTGATGGGGCTCGGAAGATGTATCTTAAAATTATGTTTTGGTAGCTGTGCGGGGAAGGTTTTCCCAGAAGCCTTCCTTCCGCTGGTTATATAGTGTATTGAAAATCAATAAACGGAGGTAGAAAATGAAAAAGAAAGCAGTAAGCAAGATTCTTGCCGGCGTTCTGGCATCTGCCATGGTCCTTAGCATGGCTGCGTGCGGAGATGATGCTGGCGAAAGCTCCGGAGCTGACAACAGCAGCACGCCGGAGAGCAAGAATGAGACAGGCTCTTCCGAAGAGTTCAAGGCGGATGACCAGAGCAGTCAGGAAAGTCAGGGGGGGCAGGAAGGCGATAGTGCAACCGGGCTGAAGTTTACGATTGCTCTGCCCGGCGATCCCGATCTGGAGAACGGCAAGCCTCAGTTTGACCGTCTGGTGAATGACCTCAATGAGTACACCAAAATGAACGCAGAGTTCAAGTTCTTGGATTCCAATACTTATTTTGCACAGCTGGGCCTGAGATTTGCGGCCAACGATGTGGACGATGTGATGATCGTTAATGCCGATGCCGCTTTCTGGTCCGCAGCCGTGGGCGGTACCTATACTGTCACGATTGAAGATCTGGATGAGGAAGGCAATCCCATCATGATCGACAAGCTGGACAAGGATGGCAATCCCGTGACGGATGATGATGGAAATGTAGTACAGATTGTTTCCACCCATCAGGAGGAGAGGACCATCGAGGGCTCCGAGACCATCTTCTGGGATCTGACGGATTATCTGGATGATTATGACAATCTAGCCATGACTCCTGATGCTACCAGAGCCGCCGCTTCCTACAACGGCAGGCTGTACGCCATTCCCCGTGCAAGGAATCTGGCCCGTCATGGCTTCGGTTTCCGTAAGGACTGGTGCGAGAAGCTGAATCTGGCCTTCTGGAACAAGATGGAGGCGGGCGAGGATCCCACATGGCAGGACTTTTATGATATGCTGTATGCCTTCACCTACAACGATCCCGACGGAAACGGTCAGAACGATACCTGCGGTATCTATCTTGATTCATGGAACGATGTGTGGAACATCGTGTTCCCTTGGTTCGGCGTTCCCAATGAGTGGGGCCTTGATGCCAACGGAGATCTGATTCACAAGAGCCAGACTCCTGAGTTCAAGACAGCCCTGAAAGAGATCCGCAAGCTGTTCGAAGACGGACTGATAAATTATGGCATTTCCGGTGTGGATGATTTCTACACTATTGCAGCCGGCAAGGCCCGCAACGGCCTGCAGGAGAGCAAGGGCGGCGTAGGTCTTCAGGTGCTGGACGACATGCGTAAGGTAGAGACCACCCTTGAGTCCAACGGTATCGGCGGCGCTACGCCTGACGAGCCTATCTTCTGGCTGGGCGGCTATGTGCTGACAGAGTCCGGCAACAACGAGCCTCACTGCCTGCCTACCAATGGATTCAGCGGAATGATCGCTATTTCCAAGAAGAACATCAAGACCGAGGAGCAGCTGCGTCAGGTTCTGTCCTTCCTGAACGATATGAACACCGGCGAGGTCATGAACATGCTGGAGTACGGCTGGGAAGGCACCACTTATGAGATCGACGAGAACGGCTATATCAAGCTCTGGATGAAGGCCAACGAGGCCGGCGAGAATGAGCAGGCCAAGCTGGATGCCGCAGGCGTGAAGACCACTACCTGGAACAACGGCTTCAACCAGATCATCGCTTACCATACCGCAGAGGAGAACGCAAGGCCTGTGACGGTGGCTCCTGCAGAGGGAGCTGTCCAGAGAAGAGAGCAGGAGCTGCTGAATGACGATATCCCTTACTGTGTACCTAACTATGGTATTTCCTTCACCACCCAGACCTACAAGGATCACGGAAAGGATCTGGATGCCATCCTCAAGGGAACCGGTCCGGCTACTGAGAATCAGCTGGCCGCCAAGTCCGATCTGGGTGTGATCTGGAACTATGTCCTTGGCAATATTGACGACGCTGAGCTGGATGCCACTCTGCAGAGCTGGTGGGAAGCAGGCGGCGAGCAGTGGACCAAGGAGATGAACGACGCTTATCACGCAGCAGGCCACTAATCCGGCTGCTGACGGCGGGCGATCTACTGGGAAGATATTCGGCCCGCTGAAATAAAGGTATTACAATGAAAGCCGGGGCAGGGAGAAATCCCTGCCTTGGTTTTTGCTGGGGCGGCGTTGTTTCGCTGGGACTGCATTGTTTCGCCTTGGCAGTTGCGGAGGCCCTTTTAGCTGTGGAGGCCCTTTTTCTTTTGCCTCCACAGTCTTTTAGACACAAAAAATGGCAGAAACCCCGTTCTTTGGGCCTCTGCCATGCATAAAAAAGAGCGATAGACGGGACTCGAACCCGCGGTTTCCACCTTGGCAAGGTGGCGCTCTACCAACTGAGCCACTATCGCACATGAAATCTGCTCTCAACACAATTTATCTTACTATAGAATATCCCGAATGTCAATATCCTATTTTTATAAATATGCAATTATGAACATGCAATAGGCTACTTATAAAAATTCTTACTTACAAAAATTCTATTGTAAAATCGTCTACAAAATCGTAAAATAGAACCAAGGGAGCATGCGGACTATAAAAATATTCTGCTTATTATAATTTGCCAGACAGATATCGGTGATCGGCTTTTTAGAAAAGGAGACATGCTATTGAACAGTAAAGTGAAATTGCCCATCGGCATTGAAGATTTTGAAGAAATCCGTACAAAGGGATTCTACTATATCGACAAAACGGGACTCATTAAGGAATTGCTGGAAAGCAGGGGAAAGGTGAACCTCTTTACCCGCCCAAGGCGTTTCGGCAAGTCCCTCAACATGAACATGCTCAAATATTTCTTTGAATACGGTTGCGACGCCAGTCTTTTTGATGGCCTTGCCATACAGAAAGAACAGAGCTTATGCCATGCATATATGGGGAAATACCCCGTGATCTCCATCAGTCTGAAGGACGTCAGCGCCAGAACCTTTGAGGGCGCCTGTTCCATGCTGCGGTCTATCATAGGAAATGAGGCCATGCGGTTCCTTTTCCTGAAGGAGAGCGCCCGGCTTACCGAGGAAGATAAAAGACTGTACGGGCAGCTTGTAACCATAGATACCAGCGGGCAGTCACAGTTTTTAATGTCAGATGCCGCACTGACAAACAGTCTGTTCACATTATGCGAATTATTACACACACATTATGGTCAGAAAGTCATCCTTCTAATTGATGAATATGACGTCCCTCTTGACAAGGCGCAGCATTTCGGATATTACGATGAAATGGTAGACTTGATCCGCAGCCTTTTTGGCCGTGTGCTGAAGAGCAACGGCAGCCTCTATCTTGCGGTGCTGACCGGATGCCTGCGTATCGCAAAGGAGAGTATCTTCACCGGGCTGAACAACCTCCGTGTGCTGTCCATCGCAGATGTGGAGTATGATGAATACTTCGGTTTTTCGGATGCTGAGGTCAGAGACATGCTCCGCTATTATTCCTTTGAGGACAAATATGAACTGATCAAGACTTGGTATGACGGATACCGCTTCGGCGACACGGATGTCTACTGCCCGTGGGATGTGATCAATTACTGCGCAAAGCTGTGCGCAGACCCTGACGCTGCCCCCAGACCCTTCTGGGTCAACACCAGCGGCAACGACATCATCCGCACCTTCCTGCGCAAGTCGGGCCCTGCAGCCAGACGGGAGCTGGAGTGCCTTGTTAACGGGGGCACCGTGAGCAAGAAGATCCGTCAGGAACTCACCTACCGTGACATCTGTCAGGATATGGATAACCTCTGGAGCGTCCTGTTTACTACCGGGTACCTGACCCAGTGCGGCTCCAATGACGGCAGAACCTTCCGGCTGACCATCCCGAACCTTGAGATCCGGGAGATATTCACGGAACAGATCTATGAATGGTTTCAGGAGGAAGCCCGCAGGGACACGCCAAATCTGGACGCTTTCTGCGCTGCGTTCCCGCTGGGGGACGCAGGGACGATCGAGACCCTTTTTACGGCATACCTGAAGAAGACCATCAGCATCCGTGACACCGGTGTCCGCAGGGAAAGAAAAGAGAATTTCTGTCACGGCATACTTCTGGGCCTCCTGAGCCACCGGGAAGACTGGATCGTCAGCTCCAATGCGGAGTCCGGAATAGGGTTCAGCGACATCCTGATAGAGATCGAGGACAGCGATATAGGGATTGTGATCGAGCTCAAATACTCTGAGGCCGGAAATCTGGAGGCCGGATGTGAGGAGGCCCTAGCGCAGATTGAAGAAAAGGACTATGCAGAGCCTCTTTTACAGAATGGAATGAAAACTATCATCAAATATGGGATCGCCTGCTACAAAAAGACTTGCAAGGTGATTTCTTTCCATTAGAAGGACAGCATGATGGCCGCACATGTGAGGGCGGGAAGCTCAATGCAAAAGAGATCTACAGCCGTAACAAGAAGCCGGACAGCCGCTTTTCCAGCAGCTCTCTGCTCAGGAGGGCAAGGAGCACGCTGAGGGCGATGGCCACGGCCACGCCCAGAAGGGCCTTGGCGCTGACTGCGGAAAAATCGAACAGGGCCCTGTCCAGCAGCATGACGGGGTAATAGTGCATGAGGTAGAGAGAAAAGCTGGCGTTGCCCAGCTGCACCAGTGGAGACGGTATTTTAATTTTATAAAGGCCGATGAAAAAGGTCAGCAGGACGATCAGGGCGGCGGGCACTCCCCACAGCAGGGGCCTGCGCAGGCCCAAGACGTCCATGGAGCATCGGACGGCCATCAGCCCTATGAAGCACAGAACCAGGCAAAGGAAGCTGAGATAAAGGAAGGGCCGGGGCGGCTCCGGGGCATGGAAGCGGCGGTACAGCCGTGCTGCGGCGTAGTAGATGAGGATTCCGAAGAAGAATTCCAGCATCACGGGATCCCCGTAAAAGCGGAGAGGTATCCAGCTATCGGGACACAGTCGGGCGATTCCGGTGAGCAGGAGCAGGAGTGCGCCGCACAGCAGGCCCCTATATTTATGGCTGATCTTCATGGCTATGAAAAAGAGTACATAGAAGAAAATCTCGCAGTTCACGGTCCAGCCGATGCGCAACAAGGGCTGTATGGCGCCTTGCCCTATGTCGAAAGGGATGAACAGAAGGCTTTTGACCAGAAAAACGGGGTCGGCCTTGGTCTGCTGGAACATTTCCGGGAAAAGGAGCAGGAGCAGAAAGGTGCCCAGTGTCATAAGATAATAGAGGGGCAGGATGCGGATCAGGCGTCTGCGCAGGAATCCCTGGGCGCTTTCATGGGTGGAGAACATGATCATGAAGCCGCTGATACAGAAGAAGATGTCCACGCCGAAGGCTCCGCAGCTTAAGAAGCGGACGTGTTCCAGCACCACGAAGAGAGCGGCAATGCCCCTCAGCGCCTGAATGCTGTGGAAGCGCTGTCCGTGAAAATCTAGTAAGTCCAGTGCTGTTTTTTCCCTATGCCTCTCCATGCTTTATCCCTCCTGCCTGAGACGGCTCCTTGCAAACTGACTGTGTGCCTTGGCTGCGATCAGCCTTCTGTCAGGCCCTCTTTCTGGCCCAGGCGTATGCACCCTATTTTAGCACATCGCCTTTGCCTATGCAAGGCAGTGATGGCGCAGGAAAAAAACAGGTCAAATCGCAGAGAAGCATGGGAGAGGCCGCAGAAGAAACCGCAGAAGAAACCGCAGAAGAAACAGGGAGTGGCTTCTTTGTGAAAAATAACCAAAAAGAAAATATGATAACAGAAAAGCTTGCAGTAAAGTGACAAACATACTAAAATAGAAATAAAAACAGAAATAGGGAAAACAGTAGGGAAAAAAGAAAGCAGTAGGGAAAAAGTAGGAAAAAACAAGGGAAAAGTAGGGAAAAGCAAGGAAAAAGTAGGAAAAAACAAGGGAAAAGCAGGGAAAAGCAGGGAAAAGGCAGCGAAAAGCAGGAAAAAGTAAGGCAAGAAATACGAGAAAAGAAAGAAATGCAAGAAATGCGGGGCAGAAACAGATGTAGGGCATCTTGGGATGCGTATGCGGAACCTGAATAAGAGGAGGAAAAGGGATGAGACTGATTTTCGTAGGTGCGGATCATGAAGTGACCGGCAGCTGCCATTACCTTCAGGCGGGCCACAAACACATTCTGGTGGATTACGGTATGGAGCAGGGGGTGAATGTCTTTGAGAACGCACCCCTGCCCGTGGCTGAGAGCCAGATCGACTATGTATTGCTGACACATGCCCATATAGACCATACGGGGCTTTTGCCCCTTCTGTATGCAAAGGGGTTCAGGGGGCAGGTGTACGCCACCGATGCCACTGCGGATCTGTGCAGCATCATGCTCCGTGACTGCGCCCACATACAGGCAATGGAGGCAGAGTGGAAGAACCGGAAGGCCAAGAGGACCGAATCGCTGTCTATGATGGAGCCGCTCTATACCATGGAGGATGCAGAAGGGGTCATCAGGCGCATCGTGCCCTGCCATTATGACAGAGAGGTCAAGGTGTGCGAAGAGATGACGATCCGCTTTACGGATATCGGCCATCTGCTGGGCTCCTCCAGCATCGAGGTCTGGCTGACGGAGGACGGCGAGACAAAGAAGCTTGTGTTCTCCGGGGACATCGGCAATAAGAACGACCCTCTGCTGCACAATCCCATCTCCACGAAGGAAGCAGATTATGTAGTTATGGAGTCCACCTACGGGGATAGGCTCCATGCCACGGAGCGGCCCGATTACGTGACGGAGCTGGCCTCCATCCTGAAGGAGACCTTCGACAGAGGCGGGAACGTGGTCATACCCTCCTTTGCGGTGGGCCGCACCCAGGAGCTGCTGTTCTTTCTGCGCAAGATCAAGGTAGGGCGCATGGTGGAGGGACATGAGGATTTCCCGGTGTACGTGGACAGCCCTCTGGCGGTGGAGGCAACAGGAATCTTTCAGGATAACCGCATGGAATGCTTTGCCGGAGAGGCTCTGGAGCTGGTGCAGGCAGGGATCAATCCCATTTCCTTCGCAGGTCTGAAGCTCTCCATCACCAGCGAAGAATCAAAAGAGATCAACTTCAACGATACGCCCAAGGTCATCATCTCCGCATCGGGCATGTGCGAGGCAGGGCGTATCCGGCACCATCTGAAGCATAATCTGTGGAGGCCGGAGAGCACGATCCTTTTCGTGGGATATCAGGCCGTGGGAACGCTGGGCAGGCTGATCGTGGAAGGGATAGACGAGGTGAAGCTGTTCGGGGAGTCCATTCAGGTGCGGGCCCATATTAAGAAGCTGGTGGGCATGAGCGGCCATGCGGACAAGAACGGGCTCATCGAATGGGTCTGCGGCTTCGAGAGGAAGCCGGAGAAGGTATTCATAGTCCACGGTGAGGATAATGTATGCACCGGCTTCGCAGAGTGCCTGAGGACGGAGTACGGCCAGCACACCTATGCCCCTTACAGCGGCACGGAATTCGATCTGCTGACGGGCCAGTTTGTGACGGAGGCTGTGCCGGTGCCTATCAAGAAGAGAGCAAAGGGTGCGGCGTCCGGCTTCTATGCGAAGCTGCTGGCGGCTGCCCAGAGGCTGCTTTCTCTGGTCAAGAGGAGCGACGGCCTGCCTCACAAGGACATGACCAAGCTCACGGATCAGATCAATTCTCTCTGCGACAAGTGGCAGTAGGAAGGAGAAGCCGGGGAAGGGCTGTAAGGAAGCTGCTGAAAAAGGCAGTGGATCCGTAGGAAAGCCGCTGAAAAAGGCAGTGGATCTGTAGAAAAGCCGTGGAAAAGAGCAGGGAATCCGTAGGAAAGCCATGGAAAAGAGGCAGGGAAATCTGTAGGAAAGCTGCAGAAAACGGTATTTGGAAACGGCGGCGGACTTTACAGTGCAGGTGAAGTTTGCTATAATGCAGAGGGTGCGTTCTGACGGAGCCTGCAGAGCAGTTCCCGCAATAGGATCTGAGGAGAGGCGCTGCCGGCGGGAGCTTGTCTGAGAGGACTTGAGGAGAAGCGCTTTTGGCAGAGGCCGGCCTGAGAGGACATGAGGAGAGGCGCTTTTGGCAGAGGCCGGCCTGAGAGAACTTGAGAAGAGGCACTTTCAGGGAAGCCTGCCCGAAAATAAGGAGGTATGGACAGTTGAATCTGGTAATCAGGGAAATCGACAAGAAGTATGTGACCGTAGTCTGGGACGCTGTGGCGGATGCGGAGGAGTATAAGGTATACTGGGCGGATGCGGACACGCCGGGCATGCGTTACAGGGAGAGGGAAACCACGAAGGAGTGTGCTTATACTCTGAAGAAATCCACCCACATCCCCCAGTACCTGTATGTGGAGGCTTATAGGGAGGGCGCTCTTCTGGAGAGGAGCGAGACGCTGAAGACTCCTGTGCATTATAAGCTGAACGAGCAGCTGGAGAGGCTGAACAGGGGCCTGATCGCAGTGAAGACGGGCGAGGGCATCTACATAAGCTGGCGTATGCTGCTGGAGGAGGTGAGCGGGTACGACGGCACCGGGATGACGGGCACGGACTATGTGGTATATAAGAACGGCCAGAGGCTGGCTCTGGTTGCGGACAGCACCAATTATCTGGACAGGGAAGGCACAGCCGGGGATTTCTATGCTGTGGCTGCTGTTTCGCAGGGGAAGGAGGAGAGTCCCTGCAGCGGGGTGAAGGCATGGGAGACGGGGAAGAATTATCTGGAGATCCCCATGCAGGTTCCTGCAGGCGGCGTGACTCCCGCAGGGCAGGCTTACGAGTATTCCGCCAACGACATGAGCGTGGGTGACATAGACGGGGACGGGGAGCTGGAGTTCTTCGTGAAGTGGGATCCTTCCAATTCCCATGACGTGTCCCACAAGGGATATACGGGAAACTGCTATATCGACTGCTACAAGCTGGACGGCAGGCTGCTGTGGCGTCTGGACATGGGCGTGAACATCCGGGCCGGGGCCCATTACACCCAGTTTATCGTCTATGACTTCGACGGGGACGGCAAGGCGGAGATGTCCGTGAAGACGGCTCCCGGTACCAAGATGACCCGCTATGACGAGAAGGGCAACGTGGTCTCCGAGAAATACATCACCCTGCCGGAGGCGGACGTGAAGGCCGGGTACTCCAATGAGGATAATTACGTCTGCTCCGCAGAAGATTATTATGAATATATAGTAGAACTGTTCAAGGGCTGGAGGGAGCACCGGGAGGTGAAGGCCGGACACTGGCCGGATACGCTGGAGGAGTGCTTCGGAATCGAGAAGCAGTACGCCTATCCTCTGTCCGACGGGGACGCAAGGAAGCTGGCGGATTTCTTTTTGGATGTGTATGCCCCTGCAAGGAGCGAGAAGAACGAGCTGCGCAAATTCGAGGGCTTTATCTTCAAGGGACCTGAATACCTCACCATGTTCTCCGGGGAGGGCGAGGAGCTGGAGACCATTTATTTCCCGGTGCCCAGAGAGGACGACGGACTGATGTGGGGTGATTACGCATGGTTCCGCATCGAGCCCTGCAACCGTGTGGACCGGTTCCTGTCCGGCGTGGGCTATCTGGACGGGGAGAGGCCCTACCTGATCATCGCCAGAGGCTATTATACCAGAGCCACCGTCACGGCCTATGATTTCTTCGAGGGCAGGCATAGGGAGTATTTCAGGGTGGACAGCGGCTTCGTGCCCATGAAGAACCCCTTTGCCAGATGCCCGGAGGACGGGGGGCTGGGGACCGATCCCGTGTACGGCTGCATCGCAGGGCAGGGGGACCACAGCCTTTCCGTGGCGGACGTGGACGGGGACGGCTGCCATGAGATCATCTACGGTGCGGCCACCATCGACCATGACGGCAGCGTGCTGTATTCCAGCGCAGACGTGATGCCCGACGGCCGGATGCAGCATCTGGGCCACGGGGATTCCATGCATGTGGCAAATATCGATCCGGACCGGCCGGGGCTGGAGATCTTCAATGTATTCGAGGAGGGAAAGACCGTGCCCTACGGCTGGGCCCTGCGGGACGCAGAAACGGGAAAGGTGCTGTTCGGGGAGCCTGCGGACAGAGATCTGGGGAGGTGCATGATCGGAGACATCTGCCCCAACGTGAGGGGGCTTCAGGTCTGGGCAGTGGGCGTGTACGACTGCAGAGGCAACAAGCTGGACGTGAAGCAGCCGGGCACCAATGCCGGTATCCGGTGGGCGGCGGATCTGTCCACCCAGGTGACGGACGGAGTGGACTATGTCCACGAGAAGCATATCGGGGTGGTGGGAGACAATACCCACGGCGTGATGCTGCATCCGGAAGGAACCTCCACCAACAACGGGACCAAGGGGAACCCCTGCCTGATCGCAGATATCTTCGGGGATTTCCGGGAGGAGCTTCTGCTGCGCACGGCGGACAGCAGCGCCATCAGGATCTATACCAACACGGAGCTGACCCGCCACAAGCTGTTCACCCTGCTTCACGACACCACCTACCGCTGCGGCGTGGCATGGCAGAACAACTGTTATAACCAGCCCTGCTACACAAGCTTTTATTACGCCAGCGACATGGATTTCAAGAATGTTCTGAAATATTTGGAAGGATAAGGGAACAGCGTTTTCATGAAGATAGTGAAAGGCATTTATTTCTCTATAATGGGCCTGATCGTGGCGGGGTGCATCGGGGTGCTGATCTGCGCCCTGAACCCCGCCCTGACCCGCAGGCTGGCGGAATGGGTGGGCAACGGCCAGGCGCTGCCGGGGGGTTCGGTTTCCGACGGCCGTCCCGTGGCGGGCATCGACGAGGGACGGGTGAAGGGGCCGGAAGGATATAGGCGGCCTGACAGTGTGCCCTCGGGCACGCCCTCTTCCGTGGACGGCAGGACGGGCTACGAGCCGGTGCAGGATACGGGGGAGCAGATCGCCCAGAATGAGGCGGACAATCTGGCGGGGATCATCGCACCGGGAGCCACGGGGGAGGGTCTGGTCTTCGATGAGACCCTCTATCCCTATTATGCCATGCTGGAGCAGGGGATGCAGCCGCTGTATCGTCAGATCTACGCAAATGCCATGAATCTGACAGTGTCCTTCACGCCAGTGGTAAATGTGTCCATGGAACAGCTGAAGACTGTGTTTGAGGCGGTCTACAACGACCATCCGGAGCTGTTCTGGCTGGAGGGAGGATATTCCTGCAAATATCTGGGAAGCGGCAGCTGTGTGCAGATCACGCTGAAGTACAACAGCACGGCCGATTATCTGGACAGCGCAAAGGAGGAGTTCGAGCAGGCAGCCCAGATGATTCTGGCCGGGGCCCAGAATCTGGACAGCGACAGCGAGAAGGAACGGTACGTCCATGATGCCCTGATGCAGCTGGTGCTGTACGAGGGGGCGGCTCCCATGAACCAGAGCGCCTACAGTGCGCTGGTGGGAGGCAGGAGCGTCTGTGCGGGATATGCCCGGGCATTCCAGTATCTGATGCAGCGTCTGGGTTTCCCCTGCTACTACTGCACCGGCTTCGCAGGGGAGGACCATGCATGGAATATCCTCCGGGCGGAGGGGGTCTTCCGCAATGTGGACGTCACCTGGGACGATACGGATCCGGCCACCTATGATTATTATAATAAGTCGGACAGAGAGTTCGGCGGCACCCATATGCGGACGGGGCTGTCGCTGTATCTTCCTCCCTGCCCGGAAGACAGCCTTGCGGCGCTGCCTGATGAGGGAGAGCAGGTGCCCTCCTACATTGAGGGGCTGATCAATCCCAATCCCATGGAGCCCATGAGGTGGCACAGTAAGTCTGAGGGCGGCGACAACGGCGGCATCACTGCAGAGGAACAGAAGGCGATCAATCTGGAGAAGGCAGGCATCACGGAGGACCAGGTGCGGGAGACTGCGGACGAGTATTACGCAGACTGCCTGAAGCTTCTGAAGGAGGCGGGGAAGGGTGACAAGCAGTTCACCAATGTGGTTCCGCTTTCCCTCTGGAATGCCTTGGAGCAGGCCTACGGCAGAGGTGATTTTTGGAAGGGCTATGCGGACGAGGCCCTGAAGGCGCTTGGGGCGGAGCATTTCGTGATCCAGCTTCAGGTGCAGCGTCTGGGCGGCGGATACTGCCGTCTGTACCACAATGTATATACCTATTGAATGAAAGAGGGCGTTTTCTCAGGATCGGATCCTGAAGGAGCAGAAAATTCTGAAAAAAGCAGAAGAATCTGATAAGGCAGAAGAACCTGAAAAAAGCAGAAGAATCTGAAATGGCGGAGGAATCTGAAAAAGCAGAAGAATCTGAAAAGGCGGATGAACCTGAAAATGCAGAAGATTCTGAAAATACGTAAGATGACCAAGGCGGTCTCCCGAGGCGGAGGCTGCCTTTTTAGCTGTGTCCGGCGCAGATTCTGCGCTTTAGGAGGGGCCGTTCCCGGATGCGGAGGAACCGCTCTTAATTTTCAGATGGATGTCTGGAATATCCCGGAAGTTGACTCATATATTTGTGAGTAGGAGGACAAGTCGATGGAGAATTCTATTTTGCAGATGTTCCCCTCCCCATACCGGGAATTCTGGCGCAGGACGGCCGAAGCGCAGGAGCATGTTCAGGAGATCCGCCTGCGGGCGGGCAGACCCATCGTGCTGCATATGGACGGCAGGGAGGTATTTCTTACCGGGCAGGGCGCATTTACCGACTCGCCTCTGGAAGCCTGCTGTGCGCAGGACAGAGAGCTCTCGGAAATGCTGGAGCACATCTGTCATTATTCGCCCTATGCTTTTGAGGAGGAGCTGCGCCGGGGCTTCGTCACCGTGGCAGGCGGGCATCGTGTGGGAGTGGCGGGACAGGCGGTGCTGGAACCGGACGGAAGCATCCGTACACTGAAGAACATCGCCTTTGTCAATATCAGGGTATCCCACCAGAAAAAAGGGGCCGCAGACAAGGTTCTGGGCAGGCTGTACCGTGGGGGAAGGCTGAAAAGCGCGCTGATCATATCTCCTCCGGGCTGCGGCAAGACCACGCTCCTGCGGGATCTGATACGGCAGATATCGGACGGCGGACCTCATGGGGCAGGCCTGACCGTGGGAGTGGTGGACGAGCGTTCCGAGCTGGCCGGTTCCTTTCTGGGGATTCCTCAGAACGATATGGGGATGCGGACGGATGTGCTGGACGGCTGCCCCAAGGAAAAGGGAATGCTGCTCCTGCTGCGCTCCATGTCGCCCCAGGTGGTGGCCATGGATGAGCTGGGCAGCGAGGGGGAGCTGAAGGCACTGAGGCAGGCGGCTGCCTGCGGATGCAGGATTCTGGCCACGGTACACGGGGAGAACAGACGGGACGTGGAACAGAGATTCGGTCTGGGACGACCCTTCTGGGAGGGGCTGTTCGGCCTATTCATTGTGCTGGGAAAAGAGGACGGAGAATGCGTGGTGCGGCAGATGGAAGAGGGGAGGGGGGAGTTTGATCAGAATTCTGGGAGGCTGTATGATCTTCGGCGGCTGCCTCGGGCTGGGGATCTGGTATCGGCTTCAGCTGGAGGGGCGGATAAAGGGGCTGCGGAGCCTGATGCATATATTGGAGCTGCTGGCAGGTGAGGTGCGCTACGGCAGGGCGGCGCTTCCGGAGTGCTGCAGCCGGGTGGCCAGATACCTGGAGGAGCCCTTCAGGGAGGCGTTTCTGCGGATCGGCGGCAGAATGGAGGAAAACACGGGGGCTTCTTTCGGAGAGGTGTTCCGGGAGGAGATGGAGGGGGCGCTTCGCAGCCTTCCTCTGCAGGGGGAGGACAGAGAAGGCTTTTTGCGTTTTGCGGCACAGACCGGGTTCGCGGACGGACAGATGCAGCTGCGGGCCATAGAGCAGAGCGTGGAGCGGCTCCGGACCACGGAGGAGAAGGTTGTTTCGGAAAATGCCGAAAAATGCAGAATGGCGGTGGGTCTTGGGGCAATGGGAGGTCTGTTGCTGATTTTGGTGCTATGGTAGACTCCGCAGAATGTGAGGGAGCATGGGAGTAAGTCTGATATTTAAGATAGCGGCGGTAGGGATACTGGTGACCATACTGAGTCAGATACTCAAGCACAGCGGCAGGGAGGAGCATGCCTTTCTGCTCAGTCTGGCAGGACTGATACTGGTGCTTACATGGATCGTGCCTTACATATATGAGCTGTTCGAGACCATACAGACACTGTTCGCACTATGAGCCCTTTGCCGTGAGCAGATACGGCGCCGGGGCCGGGAAGAGGCAGGCGGCGGGCCGGCGCAGGAGGGATGTCCCGGGGAATCCGGATGCGAAGAGGCCGGCGGTGGGATGGAATGGGCCGGTGCGCAGAGGGGCCGGCGGTGGGATGGAATGAGCCGGAACGCGGAGAGGACGGCGGTGGGCCGGGGCGGGCCGGTGCGCAGAGGGGCCGGCAGTTTCATGGCAGAATCGAGACGAGGAGGGACGGTATGGCGGAGCTTGTAAAGGTTGCCTTTCTGGGGATAGCAGGAGTGCTGCTGGCGGTGCAGTTTCGGGGGACGAAGCCGGAGTACGCCACCTATATCGGGCTGGCGGCAGGCATCGTGATTTTCTTTTTCTGTGTGCGTCAGGTGGAGCTGGTGGCGGGACAGTTTTCAAAGATCAGCGCCTATCTGAAGGGGAGCGAGGGGTACCTGGCCATACTGCTGAAGGTGATCGGGATTACATACATCTGTGAGTTCAGCTCCGGAATCTGCAGGGACGCAGGGTATCAGTCGGTGGCGGGACAGATCGAGGTGCTGGGGAAGCTGACGGTGATGTTCGCAGGCCTGCCGATCCTGTTTGCCGTCATAGAGCAGATACAGAGCTTTCTGTAGGACGATAATGCTGACGGGAAGGGAGGCGCAGCGGTGGATTTGAGTCTGATCTGGCAGGATTACGGACTGGACAAGCTGGAGGAGGGCATCGCATCCCTTTTCCCGGAAAGGCAGTTCAGTCTGGAGCGGCTGTTCCAGACGATTATGTCAGGGGATGTCATGGGCGGTCTTGAACTGCTGTTTTCAGGGAGCATCTCGGATTTTCTGGGACAGCTGGCAGGGATGAGGAATGTGTTCGTATGGCTGCTTGTGCTGGGCATCGTCTCCTCCCTGATGACCCATTTCGTGGAGATATTCGACAGACGCCAGGTGGCGGACATGGGATTCTATTTCATGTATCTTCTTTTTACCGCTGTGCTGCTGAAATGCTTCTCTCAGGCAGCGGCCATCGCAGCCCAGACAGTGGAGAACATCATCCTCTTCGTAAAGCTGCTGGTGCCCGCCTATCTCCTTTCCGTGGGGGTGTCCTCAGGGGCGGTGACTGCAGCGGCCTCCTATCAGATGCTGCTGCTGGCGGTGTACGGAGTGGAGTATGTGCTTTCCGCAGGCCTGCTGCCACTGATCTACAGCTTCGTCATGTTGTCGGTGGTCAACGGGATCTGGGCGGAGGAAAAGCTGGGGCTCCTGATAGAGCTTCTGGGAAAGGTGATCGGCTGGATCCTGAAGGGGGCGCTTGGGGTGGTGACCGGCATAGGCGTGTTTCAGGCGCTGATCGCCCCCGTGGTGGACTCTGCAAGAACCTCGGCGCTGCAGAAGCTGATCTCCGCCATCCCGGGGGTTGGGAACACTGCGGGAGGAGTGGCAGAGCTGGCGCTGGGATCCGCCATGGTCATCCGGAACAGCATAGGAGTGCTCCTTCTCATGCTGCTGCTGTTGCTCTGTGCGGCGCCGCTCCTGAAAATCGGGGTCATCGCCGGGCTTCTGAAGGCCGCCGCTGCCTTTATGGGCATTGTCAGCGACAAGAGGATAACGGCCTGCGCAGATAGGGCAGGGGATGCGGGCCTGCTGCTGCTGCGGACCACGGGGACGGCGCTGCTGCTTTTTTTGATCGCCATAGCGGTGTCGGCGGCATAGGGTGATAAATGGCGTAAAGAAGGGGTGAAAAAGCCGGTTTATCAGGCTTCGGCTTTTCAGAGGCGCGGCGCAGAAACAGGGGGCAGCATATGCAGAATTCGTTTTTTCAGGCGGTGTGCAGGGTGGGGATCTTCATGATTTGTGCACAGGCTGTGGTGCACTTCAGGCCACAGGAGGCCTATGAGAAATATCTTAAGCTCTTGGTGGGAATCATGGTGATGATACAGCTGTTTTGGCCCATCGGCGGATTCCTGCTGGGAGAGGGGAAACAGGAGGCGGCGGATATTCTGGAGCGGTTCCGGCAGGGACTGGAGCAGGGAATGGCAGAGGCAGAGAAAAGGACTGCGGAGGCGGAAGCGGTTCTGGAGCAGATGACGCTGGAGGAGCTGCGGCGGCATCTGGAACAGCAGGGGGAGGCCGAAGGGCAGGGCATGGACGGAGGCGGCGGGCAGGCCGCAGATGAAGCTGGCGGACAAGATGTGAGCGGAAGGTGCGGGCAGGACACAGAGGGAGCAGCACAGGGCGCCGGCGGGGCCGAAGGGCAGGGCATGGGCGGAAGCGGCGGGACGACCGGAGAAGGATCCGGGGACGGCACAGACACGGAGAGGGTAACGGTGGACGTGGAGCCGGTGGAGCCCATAAGGATTCCCTCTTCGGATCGGGTTCCATAGCCGGACTGTCATATCGAAGCAATTTCGCGGAATCGAAGGGGAGAGCATGAGCAGGGACTGGAAAAAATGGATGACGGACCGAGGGCTGCAGAAGTGGTTTCAGAGAGATAACCTTATTATCATGGTTCTGGTGGGGATTCTGCTGGTCATCATTGCGCTTCCCACCAAGGAAGACACAAAGAAGGATCCGCAGAGTCCGGGGACAGAAGCGGGAAAAGACAGTGCGGGACTGACCGGCGGGGGGCAGCCGGATGCGTCCGGGGCCGGAGAAAAGGCAGACGGCGCAGGCGGAGACGGCGCTTTGGAGGCTGCAAGAGACACGGAGGAATATGCCGGCTATCTGGAGCAACGTCTGTCGGAAACCCTCTCCCAGATGTCCGGGGTGGGTGATGTGAAAGTAATGATTACGCTAAAATCATCAAGCGAGCTGGTGGTGGAGAAGGAGCAGCCGGTGAGCCGCTCCACCACCAACGAGAACGATTCCCAGGGGGGAAGCCGCATCGTGAGCCAGATGGAGTCGGAGGAGAACACGGTGTACCGCAAGGAAGGAAACAATAGCGAGCCATATGTAGTCAAAACCCTTCCGCCCCAGATCGAGGGGGTGGTGGTGGTGGCGGAGGGCGCAGGGAGCGGCACCGTGAACCGCACCATCGTGGAGATCGTTCAGGCGCTCTTCGGCATAGAGGCCCACAAGGTCAAGGTGGTGAAAATGGTGGCGGACGGATAGCATATATTTTCCACAGGGCTCATACAATGAAGTAGCAAAACACAAAGAGGGGAATCAAAGTGAAAAACCTAATCAAAAAGAATCAGCTTATGATAACAGCACTGGCAATCATGATTGCGATCGCAGGTTACCTGCAGTTTGCGGGAACCGGCCTGCAGGAGGAGTACATGACGGGAGAAAATGATTCCAGCCCCACGGGTTCCGGGGGAATCATTAACGAGAACTATACTGCGGATGGGCTTCTGGACCTGTCGGAGGAGGATCTGCAGGTGGGCAACATGGACATAGGCAGCCTCGACACGGATGTGGACATTCGGGTGGATAATTATCTGGACTCCGACATGCAGGTGGCCGACACCTCGGGTACGGCAGAAGGCCAGGTGGCCGGCACCTCGGGCCCGGCGGAGGGCGAGGCGGCGGGACCCGCTCCCGATGAGGGGGAGATCCCCGGGGAGGCGGTGTTCACTTCCACCGCAGGGGTTGCCCTGCTCTCGGACGCAAAGCTTCTGAAGGAGCAGACCAGAGCGAGGAACAAGGAAACCCTGCTGGAGATCATCAACAGCGCCGGGATCAGCGATGAACAGAAGCAGGCGGCCGTGGACAGCATGGTGCAGATGACGGCTGTGGCGGAGAAGGAAGCGGCGGCAGAGATACTGCTGGAGGCCAAGGGCTTTCGGGACGTGGTGGTCAGCATCAACGGGAACGCAGTGGACGTTGTGGTGAACGTACCTGCTCTGGACGACATCATGCGGGCCCAGATCGAGGACATTGTGAAGCGCAAGACGGAGGTTTCCGCAGAGAATATCACAATCAGCACGGTTGTGCAGTAAAAAGTGGTTGTTTTACATAGCAATTGTGGTATACTTACTATAGCTATGGCAGTTTTTCCGGATGAGCGCCTGCCGGTCAGGCATGCCTTCAGAAAGGACAGAAGAGAGTATGAAGAGAGTATTTTTAATCGTCTTAGACAGTTTTGGAATCGGCGGGATGGAGGATGCGGCTCAGTATGGGGATGTGGGCGTGAATACATTGGGAACCGTGTCTTCCAGTCCGTTCTTTTCCGTGCCCCACATGCAAGAGCTGGGATTGTTTTCGATCGACGGGATTCGGTGTGTCATGCCGGAAGGAGGAAAGACGGCTTCCGGGGACGTTCTGAGGGAAAGAGGGCTTAAGGCCGCCTACGGCCGTATGCGGGAGAGGTCAAAGGGGAAGGATACCACCATAGGCCACTGGGAGATTGCCGGAATCTGCTCCCCCAGACCGCTGCCTACCTATCCCGAGGGCTTTCCGGCGCAGGTGCTGGATGCTTTCTGCGAGAGAACGGGAAGAGGGGCGCTCTGCAACCTTCCCTATTCCGGCACCAAGGTGATACAGGACTACGGGGAGGAGCATCTGCGCACGGGAGATCTGATCGTGTACACTTCTGCGGACAGCGTGTTCCAGATCGCTGCCCATGAGGATCTGGTGCCGCCGGAGGAGCTTTATGGATACTGCCGCACGGCCCGGGAAATCCTGCAGGGGGAGCACGGCGTGGGCAGGGTGATCGCAAGGCCCTTCATAGGCCCTTGTGCGGGACAGTTCGTCAGGACTGCCCACAGGCATGATTTTTCACTTCTGCCGCCTTCCGTCACCATGCTGGACCAGCTGTCGAAAAAAGGGAAGGATGTTATTGGCGTAGGCAAGATCAAGGACATCTTTGCCGGGAAGGGGATCACGGAGGCGGTGTACACGGCAGGCAATCAGGAGGGCATAGAAAGGACACTGGAATATCTGGACAAGGATTTTGAGGGACTGTGCTTCGTGAATCTGGTGGACTATGACATGCTGTACGGACACCGCAGGGACGTGGAGGGCTATGCCCGGGCGCTGAGCTATTTCGACGCAAGGCTGCCGGAGCTTCTGGGTAAACTGAAGAAGGATGATATACTGATGATCACGGCGGACCATGGCTGCGATCCGGGATACATGGCCAGCACGGACCATACCAGAGAGTACGTGCCCATTTTGATGTGCGGGCAGAAGGTCATGCCGGGCAACCTGGGGACGAGAGAGACCTTTGCGGATGTGGGGGCCACGGTGCTTGGATATTTCGGCATCGATCCCGCCTTTGAAGGGACGGACATGCTTACGCCGCCATAGGTAATGAGGCACGATTATAAGTCATAGGGCGCAGGCGCAGGCCATGAGGCGCTGCCATAGGGCACGGGCTGGGCTATGGGGCATCGCCATGGTGCACTGAGGCATGTTATAAGGTCGAAGATTTACAGATTTAATATTATGAAAATACAGAGACAAAAAAGTGCAGGAGGCTTAGAGACCCATGAATCAATATACAGAAGAAATTAACCGCCGTCGCACCTTTGCGATCATTTCCCACCCGGACGCAGGAAAGACCACCCTCACGGAGAAATTCCTGCTCTACGGGGGAGCCATCAATCTGGCCGGGAGCGTGAAGGGGAAGGCCACGGCCAGACATGCGGTCTCCGACTGGATGGAGATCGAGAAGGAGAGGGGCATATCCGTCACCTCCTCCGTGCTGCAGTTTGAATATGGCGGATACTGCATCAATATTCTGGACACGCCGGGGCATCAGGACTTCTCGGAGGACACCTACCGCACGCTGATGGCGGCAGACTCCGCCGTCATGGTCATCGATGCGTCCAAGGGGGTGGAGGCCCAGACGAGAAAGCTGTTCAAGGTCTGTGTCATGCGCAAGATCCCTATCTTCACCTTTATCAACAAGATGGACAGGGATGCCAACGATACCTTTGACCTGCTTGACGACATAGAGAAGGAGCTGGGGATCGCCACCTGCCCCGTGAACTGGCCCATCGGCTCGGGAAAGAGCTTCAAGGGGGTCTACGACAGAGAGAAAAAGTGCGTGATCTCCTATTCCGGGACGGAGAAGGGCACTAAGGAGGGCACTGCCACGGAGATACCCGTGGAAAAGGAGGCGGACTTAAGGGGGCTGATCGGTGATGAGGCGGCGGACAAGCTGCTGGAGGAGATCGAGCTTCTGGACGGGGCCAGTGCGGAATTCGATCTGGAGACGGTGAGGGCAGGGGAACTGACACCGGTATGCTTCGGCTCGGCGCTGACGAATTTCGGTGTGGAGATATTTCTGAAGCATTTCCTGAAGATGGCCACCACTCCCCTTCCCAGAAGGTCGGACAAGGGGCTGATCGATCCGGCGGAGAATGATTTCAGCGCTTTCGTGTTCAAGATTCAGGCCAATATGAACAAGGCCCACCGTGACAGGATCGCCTTTATGCGGATCTGCTCCGGAAGGTTCGACGCGAACATGGAGGTGCGCCATGTGCAGGGGGGGAAGGTCATGCGGCTCTCCCAGCCCCAGCAGATCATGGCGGACGAAAGAAAGATCCTGAGCGAGGCATACGCAGGGGACATTATCGGCGTGTTTGATCCGGGGGTTTTCTCCATCGGGGACACGCTTTGCTGTCCGAAGGAGAAGTTTCTGTACGAGGGGATACCCACCTTTGCGCCGGAGCATTTCGCAAGGGTACGGCAGATGGATACCATGAAGAGGAAGCAGTTCGTCAAGGGCATAGAACAGATCGCTCAGGAAGGCGCCATCCAGATTTTTCAGGAGTTCAACAGCGGCTTCGAGGAGATCATCGTGGGCGTGGTGGGCGTGCTGCAGTTCGATGTGCTGAAGTATAGGCTTGAGAACGAGTATAATGTGGAGATCCGGCTGGAGAACCTGCCCTATGAGCATATCCGCTGGATCGGAAACAGGGACGAGGTGGACATCGAGAAGCTGAGCGGCACCTCCGATATGAAGAAGGTGAAGGACATGAGGGGCAACCCGCTGCTTTTGTTCGTGAATTCGTGGAGCATCGGGATGACCTTGGACAGGAACAAGGGCCTTGTGCTCACGGAGTTCGGCAGTCCGTCCTGAGCCGGTGGGGCAGCTTCCGGGCCGAGGGCTTTCTGAAGCGCAGGAGAGGAGTCCGTCCTGCGGTCTGCAAGGGGGGCTTTTGGGCTTCCCGGGGAGCCTCGGGAGTCTGTCCTGCGGTCCGCAGCAGTTTCGGGCGACTGTCCCTCGGAGGCTGTATAGAAGGAAAGGGATAGATGAAGAAGAGCATATATAAATTGACTGGCATCTGCTGTGGTGCACTGCTGTGCATGGCTTTGTGGGGCTGTGGTGCAGGGACGCTCTGGGATGAGATTCCCAGAGACTTCGGGCTGCGGCAGGAGACGGAAGAGGAACCTGGCGCAGACAATGCCGTCCGCATTGTCTCGCTGGAGGACATGCTGGCAGGCCGGACGCAGGAGGGGAACAAGCCGGAGCAGGCGAGTCCGGCAAATCCGGCAGAGAGGGAAAGCTTTCTTGGCGAAGCGGTGTTTCCTTATGCTTATGAAAGCCTCAGCGCCGAGGAGAAAAGATGGTATAAGGATGTGGAGAGCCTGCTGGGGAGCTTCGGGGAAAAGACGGAGCTGGACGGAGCCGTTCTGGACTGCCTTGATGCGTCTGAGGTGGATGATACGGTGGACAGGATCTTTCGGTGCGTGCTCGAAG
This sequence comes from uncultured bacterium, assembly GCA_947565325.1. Lineage (GTDB taxonomy): Bacteria > Bacillota > Clostridia > Lachnospirales > Lachnospiraceae > Acetatifactor. Next base: position 12,160 of record CANOFQ010000002.1, on the reverse strand, counting down.
ACAGACCAGAGATATTCTATGTGGACGGCTATTCCTGCACAAAGTATATGCGGGGGGAGAAGATCGTTTCCATAGAGTTCTTCGGAAGCTATACCATGGACAGGGAGACTGCGCTGAAGCGCAGGGCAGAGATAGAGGAGGGCGCCGGGGCCATTCTGGCAGGAATCGGGGAAGAGGCCTCCGACTATGAAAAGGTGAAGTATGTCTACGAGACTATCATCTGCGGCACGGACTATGATCTGGACGCCCCGGACAACCAGAATATCTATTCCGTGTTCGTGAACCGCCGCTCTGTCTGTCAGGGATACGCCAAGGCCGCACAGTACCTGCTGAACAGGCTGGGCCTGGAGAGCACACTTGTGCTGGGGACGGTGGATACGGGGGAGGGACACGCATGGAATCTGGTGAAGGTAGACGGGGAATACTATTATCTGGACACTACATGGGGAGACGTATCCTATCAGGAGGACGTAAAGCTCGGGGAGGACGGGGAGAACGGACAGGAGAGCATTTCCATGCCGGAGATCAATTATGATTACCTAAACGTCACCACGCAGGAGCTGCTCCGCACCCATTCCATCGGCGGCACGGTGGACATGCCTGTGTGCAGCGCCACGGCGGCCAACTACTACGTAGTGGAGGGAGCTTATTTCACGGCCTATGACAAGGAGCAGATGGCGGCGCTCTTTGACCGGGCGGCACAGCAAAACAAGAGGGAGGTGCATGTGAAGTGTGCCGACGAGGCATGCTATCAGGAGATATTCGATGCGCTGGTGGAGCGGCAGGAGATCTTCGGCTATTTCGGGGATGACGAGGGCGGGATCGCCTATGCCAGAAACGCAAAGCAGCTGTCATTGACATTTTGGTTGACTTTTGAGTGACAAACCAGTAGAAAATGTGTTATACTCATACCAGACCAACTTTCAGGAGGATATTTTAATGGAGAATGAAAATAAGAGCAGCGCAGTGGTGCTGGATGCGAAGGAGAACGTGGGAGTGGTGCAGATCGCAGATGACGTGGTGGCCATGATCGCTTCCCTTGCAGCCACGGAGGTGGAGGGAGTCAGCGCCATGGCCGGCAATATCACCAATGAGCTCATGGGCAAGGTCGGCATGAAGAAGCTGACCAAGGGCGTCCGGGTGGACGTGACAGAGGGGAAGGTGCGGGTGAGCCTGGCCGTGACCATGGAATACGGCTACAATATTCCCGCCACCTGCCATAGGGTGCAGGCAAAGGTGAAGTCAGCCATCGAGAATATGACCGGGCTCAGCTGCACCAACGTGAACATCCGCATCGCAGGAGTGAAGCTGAAATAGACAGCGGGAGAGGTTCGGAAAAAGGCAAGACAGAGGGGACAGCGTGATGGGACGACATGAGAAAAGAGAACAGGTCTTCCTGCTTTTGTTTCAGGCGGAATTCCATGCGCCTGAGGAGATGCCGAGGCAGGAGAGGCTGTTCATGGAGGACAATGAGGCGATCAGCTCCCAGAAGGAAGCCGACTATATTGAGGCCAGATGCGATGCCGTCAGGGAGAGGCTGGCAGAGATAGACGGATTCATCAACAGAAATACAGAAGGATGGAACACATCCCGCATGGGGAAGGTGGAGCTTGCAGTGCTGCGGCTGGCGGTGTTTGAGATGCGCTTCGACGATGATATACCTGCGGGCGTGGCCATCGACGAGGCTGTGGAGATAGCGAAAAAGTACGGTCAGGACAATTCGGGCGCTTTCGTGAACGCCATTCTGGCCAAGATTGCGAAGTTGGGTGATTGACATTCGGAACGTTTATACGGTAGGACAGCTGAATTCCTATATCAGGAATATGTTCGGTCAGGACTATCTTCTGCAGAGGCTTTTCGTGAAAGGGGAGGTGAGCAACTGCAGGTATCATTCCTCCGGGCATATTTATTTTACTTTGAAGGATGAGAAGGGGACCATAAGCTGCGTCATGTTTGCAGGCAGTCGTTCAGGTCTCTCTTTTCGTATGTCCGAAGGACAGCAGGTCATCGTAGGCGGCACGGTGGACGTGTATGAGAGGGACGGGAAATACCAGCTCTACGCCAAGCAGATCCTGCTGGAGGGAAGCGGCCAGCTCTACGAGCGGTTCGAGAGGCTCAAGAGGGAGCTGGAGGGAAGCGGCATGTTCGCTCAGGAGCACAAGCGCCCCATTCCCAGATTCATAAAAACCCTGGGGGTGGTGACGGCGGACACGGGAGCCGCCGTCCGTGATATCATCCAGATAGCCGGCAGGCGCAACCCTTGTGTGCAGGTCATACTCTACCCTGCCACCGTACAGGGGGCGGAGGCTGCCCCCAGTATCGTGCAGGGCATCCGGGCGCTGGAGGCCCTGAAGGTGGATGTCATGATCGTGGGCCGGGGCGGCGGCTCCATAGAGGATCTGTGGGCATTCAACGAGCGGGCGGTGGCGCAGGCCGTCTTTGACTGCACCGTGCCCGTGATTTCCGCCGTGGGACATGAGACGGACACCACCATCGTAGATTTTGTGGCGGATCTGCGGGCGCCGACCCCCTCTGCAGCGGCGGAGCTGGCGGTGGCGGATCTGCGGGAGATACTGGGAAAGCTGGCCGTGTACAGGGATGCCCTGAACAAGAGGATGGAAAGGCGGCTGGAGGGATGCCGGGGGCGGATAGGGAATCTGGGCCTGAGGCTGAAGACGGTGAGTCCCCTGTACCGGCTCAGGGCAAGGCGGATGGATCTGCTGTCGGCGGAGGAGAAGCTGCAGGAAAGGATGCGGCGGCTTCTGGAAAAGCGCCGTCACGATATGGCGCTCTATGGGGAGAGGCTTAAGGGGCTTTCGCCTCTGGACAGGCTCTGCGGCGGCTATTCCTATCTGGAGGATCAGGAAGGACAAAACATCCGCTCCGTGGATCAGGTGCGTCCGGGCCAGCATGTCCGGATCCGGGTCAGGGACGGACGGATCGAGGCGGTGGTGTCGGGTGCAGAGCGGATGCCCTGAGCAGGAGCAGGGCCTTTGGCAGAACAGGCACAGCAGGCGAGGGAAGGCTGCGTATGTGACACGGATGCCCTGAGCGGGAAACGATTACAAGCGAGCAAAGCCGTCTCGGGAAAGGGCGGGATTTCCGGCAGGAAAAGCGCAGCAGGCGAGGAAAAGCTGTCCTTGGACAGAGCGGATATAGGACAAAAAGGGAAGAACAGAAGGAGCAGGGGCGGAGTATGGGCGAGGATGCAAGACAGCCGGGGCTGGAGGAGGGCTTTCATAAGCTGGAGGAGATCATTCAGAGGCTGGAGGACGACAGTCTTCCTCTTGAGGATGCCTTTGCGGCGTACAGTGAGGGGATGGCGGTCCTGAAGCAGTGCAGCGAACAGATCGACCGGGTGGAGAAGCAGGTGCTCAAGCTGGGCGCAGACGGACAATTGGAGGAATTCGGAAATGGAGACAGCGGTATTTGAACAGGAGCTGAAGGAGAGGACGGCGCTGGCGGAGCAGACACTGAGGGCCCATCTGCCGGCGGAGGAGGGGCTGCAGAGGCGGCTGACGGAGGCCATGAACTACAGCCTTCTGGCGGGAGGCAAGCGCCTGCGCCCCATGCTGATGAAGGAGACCTATGAGATGTGCGGCGGGGAGGAGGGGTTCTGTGCCCTTGGCTATTTCATGGCGGCCATTGAGATGATCCATACTTATTCCCTCGTTCATGACGACCTTCCCGCCATGGACAATGACCGCTACCGCAGGGGCAGAGAGACTACATGGTATGTCTATGGGGATGCCATGGGAATTCTGGCGGGGGACGGCCTGCTGAACTATGCCTTTGAGACGGCAGCGGCGGCGCTGACGGCCTGCTGCCGGGAGACGGAGGCTGACCAGGGGCAGCGGATGGCGCACATGGAGCGCATCTGCGAGGCGCTGTCGGTGCTTTCCCGGAAGGCGGGCATATACGGCATGATCGGCGGGCAGGCGGTGGATATCATGGATTCCGGCAGCGGGCAGGCAGCGGGTCAGGGGCAGGGTGCGCCGTCCGGGGAAGAGGCCATGGAGCGGCTGCTGTTCATCCATGAGCATAAGACGGCTGCCCTGATTCAGGCCGCCATGATGACGGGGGCGATTCTGGCAGGGGCGGCTCTGGAGGAAGTGGAGCAGATCGAGAAATGCGCTTACAATATAGGCATCGCATTCCAGATTCAGGATGATGTCCTTGATGTGACAGGGGACAGCCGGGAGCTGGGCAAGCCCACCGGCAGCGATGCGGAGAATGAAAAGCGGACCTATGTGGCGCTCAGAGGGCTTCAGCAGGCGAAGGAAGAGGTAGAGCGGCTCTCCCGGGAGGCAGTGGACATTCTTGACCGCTTCGAGGGAGAGCACGGATTCTTGAAGGAGCTGATTCTGGCGCTGATACACAGGACACGGTGAGACGGTCTGCCATGTCCCGGGAGAAAGAGGTGTGGAAAGGTACGGTGGCGATATGTTTCTGGAGACCATAGAACAGACCAATGATATCAAGAAGGTGGCAAAAGAGGACTGGGACGCACTGGCGCAGGAGATCCGGGATTTCCTGATCCAGACGATCAGTGTGACGGGAGGGCATCTGGGTTCCAACCTGGGCGCAGTGGAGCTGACCATGGCGCTGCATCTTGCGCTGGATCTGCCCAGAGACAAGATCATCTGGGATGTGGGGCATCAGTCCTACACACATAAGATTCTCACCGGAAGAAGGGAAGACTTCGGTTCTCTGCGCCAGTTTCATGGCATCAGCGGTTTCCCGAAACGAAAAGAAAGCGAATGTGATGTCTTTGACACGGGCCACAGCTCCACCTCCATCTCTGCGGGACTGGGGCTTGTGAAGGCCAGGGACCTCACCGGCGGCGACAATACTGTGGTGGCGGTTATCGGAGACGGCTCCCTCACGGGAGGCATGGCCTATGAGGCGCTGAACAATGCCGCAAAGCTGGAGAAGAATTTCATCATCATTCTGAACGATAACAATATGTCCATCTCTGAAAATGTGGGAGGCATGTCGAAATATCTCAACAATATCCGTACCGCTTCAGGCTATCTGGATCTGAAGAAGGGTATTTACAACGCTCTGCTGAACATGAAACGGGGAGACGATATCATCAACCGCCTCCGCCGGGCCAAGAGCAGCTTCAAGCAGCTGGTGATTCCGGGGATGTTCTTTGAGGACATGGGGATCACCTATCTGGGGCCGGTGGACGGTCATGACATTGACACCATGGTTTCGGTCATCGGCGATGCCAGGCGGGTGGAGGGGCCGGTGCTGATTCATGTGCTCACCCAGAAGGGGAAGGGCTACCTGCCTGCGGAGCGCCATCCGGCCAGATTCCATGGAACGGAACCCTTCGACATTGAGACGGGGGTTCCCTCCCGTCCCAGAACCGAAGCCAACTACACAGATGTCTTCTCTACTGTCATGTGTAAGCTGGGGCAGAGGGATGAAAAGGTGGTGGCGATCACGGCGGCCATGCCCGACGGCACGGGCCTGAAGCGCTTCCGCAACATGTACCCGGGCCGTTTTTTTGACGTTGGGATCGCAGAGCAGCATGCAGTGACTTTTGCGGCAGGGCTGGCAGCAGGGGGCCTGAAGCCCATCGTGGCGGTGTATTCCTCCTTCCTGCAGAGGGCCTATGACCAGATCCTCCATGATGTTTGCATCCAGAACCTGCCGGTGGTCTTTGCCGTGGACAGGGCAGGGCTGGTGGGCAGCGACGGGGAGACCCATCAGGGAATCTTTGACTTTACATATCTTTCCGGGATTCCTAATATGCACATCTGCGCTCCCAAGAATAAATGGGAGCTTTCGGACATGATGAAATTCGCAGTGGCTCTGGGGGCGCCCATCGCCGTGCGCTACCCCAGAGGCACCGCCTATGCCGGGCTGAAGGAATACCGTGCGCCCATAGAGCTTGGAAAGGCGGAATGGATATACCGTGAGGGGGAGATCGCCCTGCTGGCGGTGGGCAGCATGGTGAAGACCGCCCAGCGGGTCAGGGAGCTTCTGAAGGAGAAGGGGCATAGCGTGAGTCTCGTGAACGCCAGATTCGTGAAGCCCATTGATGAGGAGGCGGTGAGGGAAGCCTGCCGGGGCCACAGGCTTCTGGTGACCATGGAGGAGAACGTGGCCTGCGGCGGCTACGGGGAGAAGGTGCTGGACTGCATGAACCGGACAGGGGCCAAGAATGCCTTTCTGGGGATCAGCATTCCGGATGCCTATGTGGAACATGGAAACGTGGAGCTCCTGAAGGCGGAGCTGGGGATCGATCCGGAGAGCGTGGCCCGACGGGTCGAGGCCGCCCTATGAGCAGTCCGGGAAAAAAGGGGGAAATGGATAGGGAGGCTTCAGAAATGCGGTATGCCGCCCCCGAGGGCGTTCCGAGAGAGGGAGTCATCTCAGCAGGGACAGAGCCGGAGAGGGAGGAGCGTGCCGTTCCCGAGGGGGTTCCGGAAGGAGGAACCCCGGCAGGAAGGGAGCGGCTGGACGTGATTCTGGTGCGCAGGGGCTATGCGGGCTCCAGAGCCAGAGCCACGGACATGATTCTGGCGGGGAACGTCTATGTGGACGGGCGCAGGGCCGGCAAGGCGGGTGCTGTCTATGAGGCGGAAAGGATAGAGCTTCGGGTGCAGGGGCAGGATCTCAAATATGTAGGCCGGGGCGGGCTGAAGCTGGAGAAGGCGCTGGAGGAATGGCAGATCGGGCTGGAGGGCATGGCCTGCATGGACATCGGCGCATCCACGGGAGGCTTCACGGACTGTATGCTCTGCCACGGAGCCGCAAGGGTCTATGCCATCGACGTGGGGAAGGCACAGCTTGCGGAGAAGCTGCGCCAAGACCCAAGAGTGGTCTCCATGGAGCAGAGAAACTTCCGGTACATGACGGAGGGGGATCTTCCGGAGCGGCCGGACTTTGCCGGGGCGGACGTATCCTTTATCTCCCTGACCAAGATACTGCTCCCTGCATGGGAGCTGCTGAGAGAGGGCGGACAGATGGTCTGTCTGGTGAAGCCCCAGTTTGAGGCAGGCAGAGGGCTGGTGGGGAAGAACGGGGTGGTGAAATCTCCGGCTGTCCACAGACAGGTGCTGGAGAAGATTATTGACTATGGAGCTAATGTCGGATTCCGCATTCTGCATCTGGGTGTTTCTCCCGTGAGAGGCTCTGAGGGCAATATCGAGTATCTTCTGCATCTGGCAAAGGAAGTGCCAAAGAGAGAGGGAGCGCTTCTGCAAGAGCCCTCTGAGGCGGAAGGAGAATTGTCCGAGACACCCATAGGGACTTGCGGGAACGGGAGAGAAACTGCCCTTTTGTCCTTTTGGCAGAGGAGGATTCGGGAAATCGTGGAGGCGGCCCACAGCTCCCTGTGACAAGCATATAAAATAAGCGCAAAAAATACGCTAAAGACAGAGCTTTCAGAAATAATCTGCGCTGCAGAGCAGGGGAGAGTTATGAAGCATTTTCTGATCTATGCAAATACCTATAAGGATAAGGGACTCGCCGTTACGAGCCGGATCCGGGATTATCTGGAGCTGAAGGGACAGCGGGTCACTGTTGCGGCAGGGGGAGAGGCTGAGGGGGAGGAGGCGCTTGCTGCCCCGGAGGAAAAAGAGGCTCTTGTCAGGGGGAGAGGAGAGCGTGTGCCTCAGGACAAGGGTGCTGAAGACGGCCCGGTGCCGGCGGGAGGAAGCAGGATCCCTCAGAAAGCAGACTGCATGATAGTGCTGGGAGGGGACGGAACGGTGCTGCAGGCTGCCAGAGAGATAGGGGAGCGGCATATCCCGATCATCGGCGTGAACTTGGGGACTCTGGGGTATATGACGGAGATCGAGCCAAATCATCTGGAGGAGGCCCTGGAGAGGCTGATCCGGGGGGAATATGTGCAGGAGCGCCGCATGATGCTGGACGGCAGGGTCTGCTTTTCGGACGGCGGAGTGCAGGAGGACTGGGCGCTGAACGATATCGTGATCGCCCGCAGCGGCTCCCTGCAGATCATACGGTTCGACATATATGTGAACGGCCAGTTCCTGAACAGCTATAATGCGGATGGAATGATCGTGACCACGCCTACGGGTTCAACGGGCTATAACCTGTCGGCAGGCGGGCCGCTGGTGGAGCCCGGCGCAAGGCTGATCCTGCTCACCCCCATCTGTCCCCACTCGCTGCAGCAGAGAAGCATCATCCTGTCGCCGGAGGACGTGATAGAGATTCAGATCCCTGAATGCAGGAGAGGGGGAGTCCAGACCGTGGAGGCCAATTTTGACGGGAGCCATGCGGTTGCGCTCCGCACGGGGGACAGACTGCGGGTGGTTCGCTCGGAGAAGGTAACGGAATTCATCAAGCTGAATCAGGTCAGCTTTCTGGATGTGCTGCATAGGAAGATGCAGGCATAATATGCTATAAGAAACTTGCAAACTATGAGAAAATAACGAACCATAAGAAAACAGCCAACCATAAGAAAACAGCCAACCATAAGAAAATAACGAACCATAAGAAAATAACGAGCCATAAGAGGCTTACAAACTTACAAATAGTCTCCAGAAAAAGAGACTTGGTCTGATTAGGAGAATGATATGCTGCAGAGCTTACATGTGAAGAATCTTGCACTGATAGAGGAAACAGAGGTAGAGTTCGGCAGGGGGCTGAACATCCTCACCGGGGAGACCGGCGCAGGCAAGTCCCTGCTGATCGGAAGCGTGAATCTGGCTCTGGGAGGTAAATTTGAGAAGGACATGCTGCGGAAGGGAACGGACAGCGCTCTGGTTGAGCTGGTGTTTTCCTGCGACAGCGTGAAGGTGCGGGACAGGCTGGTGCAGATGGAGCTGGAGCCTGAGGATGATGGAACCGTCATAATCAGCCGGAAGCTGCAGGCGGGAAAGAGCATCTGCAGAATCAACGGGGAGACCGTCACCGCCAAGCAGGTGAAGGAGCTGGCGGAGCTTCTGATCGACATCCACGGCCAGCATGAGCATCAGTCCCTCCTGAACAAGAAAAAGCATATGGAGATTCTGGACGCCTACTGCGGGGAAGGGTTCCTGAAGGCGGCAGAGGATGTGGAGGAGGCCTTCCGGGAGTGCGGCAGGCTGCGCAGAGAGCTGGAGGAAGAGGCCAGAGACGAGGAGACAAAGGAGCGGGAGCAGGCGCTGGCCCGGTTCGAGCTGCAGGAGATCCAGGAAGCCAGACTGGTGCCCGGCGAGGATGAAGAGCTGGAACGACGTTACCGGCTGATGGTGAACGGCAAGAAGATAACAGAGAGTCTGGCGGAGAGCTACCAGTATACGGGGAGTGACTTCAACGAGGGCGCAGGCAGCGCCCTGAGCAGGGCGCTTCGGGCGCTTCGGAGCATTTCCGGTCTGGACGAACGGCTGGGGGAGCTGGAGGGTCAGCTTTCGGAGATCGACAGTCTCCTTGCAGACTATAACCGTGACATTGCGGAATATAGGAGCGACTTCGAATTCGATGAGGAGGATTTTGCTGCCGTGGAGGAAAGGCTGAACCTCTTAAACCGCCTGAAGGAGAAATACGGCAGGACGCTGGAGGAGGTCATCAGGTACGGGGAGGAGAGGCAGAAGCTGCTGGACAGGCTGGAGGATTATGACGCATACATGGCACAGCTGTCGGAGAAGCTGCAGCAGGAGCAGGCCCGGCTGGAGGACGCCTGCGGCAGGCTCTCTAAGATAAGGAAGAAGAATGCGCAGATACTGACCAAGCAGCTCAAGGCGGCGCTGGTGCAGCTCAATTTCTTGACGGTGGAGTTCGAGACCTCGGTGAAGAGGGCCCAGACCATAACGGCCAAAGGGTACGACGATGTGGAATTCCTGATCTCCGTGAATCCAGGGGAGAGCCTGAAGCCCTTAAGTCAGGTGGCCAGCGGGGGCGAGCTGTCCCGTATCATGCTGGCCATCAAGACGGTTCTGGCGGGAAGGGACGATATCGACACTTTGATTTTCGACGAAATAGACGCAGGCATCAGCGGCAGGACGGCATGGAAGGTATCGGAGCAGCTGGACAAGGCAGGCGCTTCCCATCAGGTGATCTGCATCACCCATCTTCCCCAGATCGCAGCCATGGCAGACAGACATTTCGTGATCGAAAAAAGTGCCAGAGAAGACAATACCATCACGGACATCCGGCTCATGGAGGAGGAGGAAAGCCTCGGGGAGCTGGCAAGGCTTTTGGGCAGCGACGCCCTGACGGAGGCGGCGCTCTCCAACGCAAGGGAAATGCGCACTCAGGCAGTGGGATACAAGAAAAATCAAACATAAATAACCAAGTATGAAACAAAAAAAAACTCACATACTTTAACTGGAGTCTGATGATTGGAGTCTGTTGACTTTGCGCAGTCATCCGGAGCCTGAAAGGGCGGCGCCGGCAGGCTGTGACGGGACAGTTAGGGAGTGTGCGAGAATGTGGCTGCAGAGGGATAACGACGAGGGCATAAAGAAATGTGCATGTGAGGACATGAAGGTCCTGATGCAGGAATGCAAAAGAAAAGTAAGGCATCTTAAGATCTATCGGGCTTGTCTGTGTCTGGCTCTGGCGGTGAGCGGCATTGTTCTGACAAGCTCCTTTTATTTTTATCTGGACGGGAGCATTCCTTCCGTGATCAATATACGGGCAGGGGAGGAGGAATCCTTTCTTCTGGGAATCCCTGCGAGAGGGGATATCGTCAGCGTCAGCGACCAGGGCACAAGCAATATACCTCAGGGAGCGATGGACATTGATCTGAGCAGGACAGTGACTCTGAAGGCGGATGCAAAGTCAAGCTACCGGATGCAGGTGAAGCTTTTCGGCTTCTTGTCCTTTAAAGACGTGGATATCCGTGTAATTGAAGACCAGGAACTGATACCAGTAGGGATGCCGGTGGGGATCTACGTGAAGACAGACGGGGTCCTCGTGGTGGGGACGGGAGAATTCAAGGGGGGAGACGGAGGGAGCTGTTCGCCGGCGAGATATATCCTGAAATCCGGCGACTATATCCGCTGTGTAGACGGAGAGCCAGTGACGGAGAAGGACGACTTCATCAAAAGGGTGGAGGAGAGCGGGGGAAAGGAGCTGCGCCTTACCGTGGAGCGAAACGGAGAAAGGATGGACGTGGAGGTCACGCCTGCCCGGGACGCCGCAGGCAGCTATAAGATCGGGGTCTGGGTGCGGGACAATGCGCAGGGCGTGGGAACGATGACCTATATTGACAGCAGGGGAAACTTCGGGGCGCTGGGCCACGGGATCACGGATGTGGACACCAGTACCTTGATGCATATGGAGGACGGCACCCTCTACCAGACGGACATTGTGGATATCCAGAAGGGGAGTGCAGGAAATCCCGGGGAAATGACGGGGATGATCATCTATTCCGATGACAGGGTACTGGGAGAGATCACGGACAACAGCATTCAGGGCATCTTTGGCATCTGCAACAGCAGGGCGCTGGAGATGGGGGTGCGGGAGCCGCTTCCCATCGGCCTGAAGCAGGAGATCGAGCTGGGAGCCGCAAGGATCCTGTGCACCGTGAATGGCTCCACACAGTACTATAATGTTGAAATCACGGCAGTGCATCTGGATCACGACAATGTGAACCGGGGGATCGAGCTGACCGTCACGGATCCTGACCTGCTGGATGCCACGGGAGGCATCGTGCAGGGAATGAGCGGCAGCCCCATCATCCAGAACGGCAAGTTCATCGGGGCGGTGACCCATGTGCTGGTGCAGGACAGTAAGAAGGGGTACGGGATTTTTATCGAGAATATGCTGGAGCGGTGAATTCGGACAAAAGAGATGGAAAAGAGAGTGGAGCTTTGGCGGGCTTATTTGCCAGAGATTCGCTCTTTTTTCTCTGTGATGACAGAGTGGGCAGACTGGCTATTTTTTCTGGGTAGTTAGAGGGAGTATTTTAAGGAGAATTCTCAGTTGTGCAGACATGGACGATATGATATCATTGTTGTATATTAAGTTTGACTATACTATAACTAACCAGCAGTAAACATGAAAGGATGGGGAAATCAGAAAGTGAGGAATGACTACTACAGATACATTAAAAAGAAGATACGAATACAAGACATTTGCGAAAAACTGGGAATTCCTGTTTACGGTCAGGGCACTGCGGATATGTGTAAATGCCCTAGCCATGGCGCGAAAGGTCTTTGACAGACCATTATGCAGATTATTATCCGGGAGA
>CANOFQ010000001.1 GCA_947565325.1 uncultured bacterium | reverse complement strand
TTCTTTTAAGTCCTAGACGTTGCCTGAAGTTCCATTTAGGTGTTTCACGAACACTGCGTCCTGATTCTTTGCCTTGCAGCCCAAGGCCCTTACATAGCCCTGTTTTTCATAGAAGCCTGCGGCAGTGTCCGTGGTCAGAATACTGGTGAAGATCCCATTGTCCGTGAAATGCTTTTCGGCAAGGCCGATCAGTGCGGTGCCGTGTCCCTTGCCCCGGAATTCCCCGGCGATCCAGAATTCCCGTATGAAGCCATAGGTCTCATCAAAAAAACCGCTGGAAAATTTCAGGGGCTTAAACTGAATGAAGCCGATGATTCCGCCGTCTGTGGCAGTTCGGATAAAAGCGGCATTGTCGCCCTCCTCCTTCATTTCCTGAAACAGTCCGTCCCAGTCCCTGATGTGATACCCCAGCTCGGAAAAATATTGCCTGAAAGCTGTCCGGAACAGCGGATCCGAAAAATCGGAGAGCATTGCGTCGGAACAAGGATCGCAATTTTCACTGAAGGAATACATGAGATTGCGGCAGTGAGGAACAGCCTCGTCTATGTAGCCGGTATCCTTGAATCCGACTTTTTCGTACATCCGGAGCGCCGCCGCTGCATCCTTGTGGACACATACCTCCGTCTGACTGTATCTGCCCTCCCTGGCGAGCAGCGCAAGCAGCAGACGCAGCGCCTCTGTGCCATAGCCCTTGGCCTGAAAACGCCAGTCGATCATGAACTGCTGCAGATCATAGCAGGCCGGCTGTTCGTCCATGTCTTTTACGAGAGCGACGCCTATGATATGGCCGTCATTTGAGATGCCATAGACTCTGGCATTGCACGAGCGATAGGCATAGCCCCTTGCAACGATGCCGATGGGGCTGTCGAGAAATTTTTTCTGCTCCTCCCTGACACTGAGCGAGGCAGCTTCCAACCAGTTTTGTTCATTTACATCCACTAATTTGATCAAGATCGAATCCTCCGTTTTTTATTCCTGCGAGCAATGAGCCAAATGCCGCAAGGTAATTGATCTGGAGGGTCAGATTTCGTGGACCCTCCCCACACGAATTTTTTTCATAAATGATCACTCCCTTCTTGTTTTTTGAAGAACACGAGTCTATTATTGCATATGTGAGAAAAAACTTCAAGAATCTTCAAGAGAGGTAAAGCAAGGCGGTCCGGGGAACTGAAATCAACAAGGGAGATGAAACGGATATGATGATTGAAAAACAGGAAAGAAGAGATTTTCGGCTGGATATTCACACCCATACGCTGGCCAGCGGCCATGCCTATGGAACCATCCGGGAGATGGCGGCCGCAGCGGCGGAGCAGGGGCTGGAGCTGCTGGGCATCAGCGAGCATGGACCGGGGATCCCCGGAACCTGCGATCCCATCTATTTCGGATGTCTGTCCGACGTGCCCCGCCGTCTGTCGGGGGTGGAGATCCTTCACGGCTGTGAGGCCAATGTACTGGACGACGGGACGCTGTTCCTTCCCCGGAAGTATCTGGAGGGACTGGATTATATCATCGCAGGCATTCATCTGCGGTGCTATCATGATGCGGGACCGGAGAAAAACACGGACAATCTCATCTCCTGCATGAAGCATGAAAACGTGTTCTTTGTGTCCCATCCGGACAGCGACCAGTCTCCGCTCCAGTATGAGCGGCTGGTGCCAGCGGCAAAGGAGTATCATGTGGCGCTGGAGGTGAACAACAGTTCTCTGCGTCAGCCGGAGAAAAGACCGGGCTGCGTGAAGAACTACAAGGAAATGCTGGTGTTGTGCCAGCGGTATCAGGTGCCCGTCATTGTCAGCTCGGATGCCCATGACCCCAGTAAGGTAGGGCGGTTCGAGGCCGCTGCCGCATTTCTGGACGAGGTGGGCTTCGGCCGGGAGCTGATCCTCAATACCGATACGGAGCGCTTCAAAAAATTCATCGGCGCATCCTGCTGACACGGTGTTTTCTGGCGGACTGCCGCTGCGCTGGCTACAGCGCAAAGAGCTTTTTCTCATAGTCTTTCACATAATATTTTACGTTCGTCCTTCCTTTTTGGAGGACGACGTGACCCTCCCTTTCCAGCATTTCCTTCTGGGCCTCTACGCCGCCGGGATATTTGGGGTTCAGCTCGCCGCCGGCCTTCAGGGTGCGCCAGTAAGGGGTCTTGTCATGGGTTCTCTGGAAGCTTGCCCATGCGGCAATGGAAACAAAGACGCCCGCCGTGATGGGCTCCGTGAAATCCGCTCCGTTCTGCTTTGCGAAATGCTCCCTGATAGCGCCTACCGTGAGAAGCTTCCCATAAGGCACGAGGCGCATCACCCTGTCATAATCAATGGGCGGTGCGAAGTACATCCGGCTGCCCCCGTATTTTTCTATGCTTTTCTGGTCCGTGATGATCTGGAGCCTGGGCATATCCTTGCTGTCCCTGAGCATAGCGTTAAAATCCTTTTTATCTTCATTTGCCATATTGAAACACCTCCTGAACAGAAGTATAGCATGAGGCTTTCCGGCTGTGCAATGAGACGGTTTGGATTTTCCAGAAATTTTCAGCTCCTATTTTTATGATTGGGCCTTGAAAAAGAACATAAGTTCGTATATAATATTGGCATGGAGGGAGGATAATGATCTGGGTGGGAGGAGTGGCTGCACCGTTCTGCGGCAATGATGAATGAAGGCCATAGGACGGCGGTTATAATATGAGACATGAGAAGAAAAGCAAGGCGGTGAGGAATCGGAATGGCGGCGGAAGAACACAGCTATATCGCAATCGATCTGAAATCATTTTATGCCTCCGTGGAGTGCGTGGAGCGGGGGCTGGATCCCATGTCCACCAATCTGGTGGTGGCGGACGTGAGCCGCACGGAGAAGACAATATGTCTTGCGGTGTCTCCTGCCATGAAGGAATACGGTATCCCCGGACGTCCCAGGCTGTTTCAGGTGGTGCAGCGCATCAGGGAGATGAACGCCCAGCGGCTGGGCAGGGCCCCGGGCCATAGATTTTCCGGGAAATCGGAGGACGGGACTGCGCTGGAGGCGGATCCGGGGCTGGAGGTCTCCTATATCGCCGCCCCGCCCCGGATGGCGCTGTACATGGAGTACAGCACCCGGATCTATGACATCTATCTGAAATATGTGGCGCCGGAGGACATCCATGTCTATTCCATAGACGAGGTGTTCATGGATGTGACCCATTATCTGAAGGCGCTGGGGCTCACGCCCCGTGAGATGGCGAAGAAAATGATTCAGGAGGTGCAGCGGGAGACGGGCATCACGGCTGCGGCGGGAATCGGCACCAACCTTTATCTGTGCAAGGTGGCCATGGATATCGTGGCGAAGCATGTGGAGGCCGATGAAGACGGAGTGCGGATTGCCCGGCTGGACGAGATGGAATATCGGAGGCTGCTCTGGGGGCATAGGCCGCTCACGGACTTTTGGCGGGTGGGCAGGGGATATGCCAGAAAGCTGGAGGAGAACGGGCTGTTCACCATGGGGGACGTGGCCAGATGCTCTCTGGGGAAGCCGGGGGACTACCACAATGAGGAGCTGCTGTACAGGCTTTTCGGCGTCAACGCCCAGCTGCTCATCGATCATGCCTGGGGGTGGGAGCCCTGTACCATAGCGGATGTGAAGGCCTATAAGCCCGATGCCAGCAGCATGAGCTCGGGGCAGGTGCTTCAGAGTCCCTACAGCTTTGAGAAGGCCCGGCTGATCGTGCGGGAGATGACGGATCTGCTGGCGCTGGAGCTGGTGGAAAAGAGGCTGGTGACGGATCAGCTGGTGCTGGACATAGGCTATGACGTGGAGAGTCTCAGCGATCCGGAGATCCGCAGGCGGTACAAGGGAGCGGTGGAGACGGATCGCTACGGTAGGAAAGTGCCCAAGGCGGCCCATGGGAGCGCAAATCTGGGAGGGCCTACCTCCTCCGCCAGACGGATCATGGAGCGGATGACGGATTTATATGAAAGAATCGTGGATCCGGACCTTCTGGTGCGAAGGGTCACGGTGACGGCAAGCCATGTGTCGGAGGAGGGCAGCGGCCCGGAATACGTATATGAGCAGATGGATCTGTTCACGGACTATGATGTGCTGGAAAGGCAGAGGGAGGAGGAAGAGGCGGCACTGGCCAGAGAGCGGAAGCTGCAGGAGGCCATGCTGGACATCAAGAGGAAGTTCGGAAAGAATGCGGTGCTGAAGGGGATGAATCTTGAGGAGGGCGCCATGACGAAAAAGCGCAACGCTCAGATCGGAGGGCATAAGGCGTAGAGAAAACAGAGGGCGCAAAAACAAGACTTATAGGCAGCTAGGGCTTGTAGAAGGAAGCCACAGAAAATAGAAGGCGTATGGAAGTGAGACTGTATGGAAAAGGAAAGCCAGACACATAATTATGATGACATAATAGATTTGCCGCATCCAACGTCCCCCGTTCATCCGGCCATGCTGGTGGCGGATCGGGCGGCCCAGTTCATGCCCTTTGCGGCGCTTACGGGTTACGGGGAGGCCATTGACGAGACGGGCAGGCGAACGGAGGAGAGAGCGGAGCTGGAGGAGGACGAGTACAGCCTTCTTGACGAGAAGCTGCAGCTGCTGCAGGAGAGGAGTGATCAGCGCCCGGAGATCTCCGTCACCTATTTCCGACCGGATGCCAGAAAGGCCGGGGGAGCCTATGTCACCGTCACGGGGCGGATCAGAAAAATAGACGGCTACGAGAGGAGTCTGGTCATGGAAGACGGGACGAAAATTCCTCTCAGAGAGATTGTTGGACTGGAGGGGGCTTTATATGCCGGTATATTTCCTGAATAAAAACGAAATTTCGTTTCCACACCCGACCCTGGCCCGCAGGGACGGCCTATTGGCGATGGGAGGAGATTTAAGTGTGGAGCGTCTTCTGTTGGCATACACCCATGGAATCTTCCCGTGGTATGAACCGGGAGAGGAAATCCTATGGTGGTGCCCGAGGGAACGGTTTGTCATTTTTCCCAATGAGATACATATCTCCCGTTCTATGAGGAAATATGCGGGAAAGCATGAGCTGAGAGTGGTTCTGAACCGGGATTTTGCGGACACCATGCACCGCTGCCGCATGAAGCGGGAATCTGCCGAGGGGACATGGATTTCCGATGAAATGGAGGCGGCCTATCTGCGCCTCCACCGGGAGGGCTATGCCCTGAGTCTGGACACCTTTGAAGACGGGAAGCTGGCAGGGGGGCTTTACGGAGTTTCCATAGGCAGATGCTTTTTCGGCGAGAGCATGTTCTCGGAGCGGGAAAACGGCTCCAAGGCCGCCCTGATCGCTCTTGCCCGGATGCTGTCGGAAAAACATTTTCTGTTTATCGACTGTCAGTTCCATACCCAGCATCTGGAGAGCATGGGCGGCCGTTTTATCTCTTGGGAAGCTTATGACCGTATGCTGTCCGAGGGAATATAGGGAACCTGCTGCGAGCCTATCCCCAAAGCGGCTATCTCCTAGAGGAACCTTGGCCCATCTCCGGAGCAGCTATCTTCCGGAGGAACCTTGGCCCATCCCCGGAGCAGTTATCTCCCGGAGGAACCTTGGCCTATCCCCGGAGCGGCTATCTCCCGGAGGAACCTTGGCCCATCCCCGGAGCAGCTATCTCCCGGAGGAACCTTGGCCCATCCCCAAAGCGGCCGTTTCCCAAAGGAACCTTGGCCGCTTGCGGATAGGGCGTGTGGCAGAATTATTCCGCCAGATACATTTTCAGTCCGTCCTCGATTTTCTGTACCGTGTCCTCCTTGGAGGCGGTGCCCTTCAGATAGGCGCCCAGGCAGTCGATCAGCACCTCCCGGATCTTGGCGTCCTCCCTGACGGGCCTATCCAGACCCTTACACAAGTCGGCGAGCCGCCTTGCTATTTCTGGCGAATAGGCCTTGCTGTCGAATTCGATAAGGCTTCCGTCGTCCGCCTTGATCATGGTGGCGGCGATGTAGTTAGAGCGGTCTGCCTCCGAATGCTTATTCAGGGAAGCCTTGTTCACCGGGAAGCCGTCGTAATAATCCTTGTCCTGAATCTGCTCCGACAAGGCGAACAGCAGGAAGTCCTTGGCCACGTCCTGATAGGGGCTCTTTGTGTAGATTCCCGTCTGCAGAGAGGGAAGGAAGCGGTTCTCAAAGGCGGTGAAATCTCCCTTGATGTAGTCTGACATGGACATGGGGAACATGCAGTCCATGAAGCCGTCGGCCCGGTTGAAGGCCAGCTTTGCCGAGGAGGCCAGCTCCCACATGGTGTAGACGGGATTATCGTCCGTGCGGCTGTCAAGGATTCCGCAGTTGTCCCCGATGGCCTTCAGGTATTCCAGATATCTGCCCGTGGCCTCCCGGTTCAGCTCTTTTCCGCTGACGATCTCATCGCAGAAGTAGGGGTAGAATTTATCCACCAGCTCCGCAACGGTCTGGGGCCCCAGATAGCTGTAATCTGTCTGGGACAGGAAAGCTGCCAGCGCCTCCATGGAGCCCATGTCCTTGACGGCGATGTCCCTGCCCATGGCAAGGGTGAAGCCGAACTGCAGGGGAACCACGTATCTTTTCTGATTCTCTCCCACATAGGCGCCGGTGATGTTGGACAGCAGGGTGCCGTTTTCCTCCAGAGGCCTTATCAGCTCATCCAGATCAGTCAGCAGCCCCCTTGCGGCGTAGGAATTCAGGTTCAGATGATCCATGACCAGAATGTCCGGCGCATCGTCTCCCATGAGTCTGGTGTTCAGCTTGGTATAGACAGATTCATAATCGAGCAGATCGTAGGTGTACAAGGGATATTCGTATTCAATGTCGATCCGCACGTCGGGATGGGCCTTGTGGTACAGGGTGGCCGCCTGCTTGAGCAGGGAGCTTTCATGGACGGTGTAGAGCTTCAGCACCGTGGTCACCTCCGACACTGCGTCCGGGTCATATTCATAGCGGTTCAGCTTCTGGCCGTCTTCGGTTTCAAACAGCCCGTAGATGCGTCCGTCCTCCAAGGCGGCCAGATCCGTGCAGACACAGTCCCCCATGGAGAAATCCGTCTCTATGCCCTCCGCCAGCCTCTCCCACTGGCCCTCCGGCGCACCGCCCGCCAGACGGAAGATGCCGTCCTCGTTGGCGGCGATGAGAGTGCCGTCCTTCAGGATGTCCAGAGCCAGACTGCCGCTTCCGCCGATCACGAATGAATCGTCGCCGGAACCGCTGCCAGAGGGGAAGGGGATCTCTGCAGGGTCGGTATTCTTTGCCTCCATCCATTTTTCGATGACGCCGCCTTCTTCGCTGGAAAAGCGAAGGTATAAATTTTTGCCGTCCGACAAGATGCCGCCCTCGTAGAAGGCAGAAGAGGAGCTGGTGTCAAGGATGCGGCCGTCCTCGCCGGAGAGAATGGAGACGGAATTATAGGAGACAGCGGCCAGAGTGCCGTCGTCCAGAGCCGCCAGCCCCTGAACATTTTCATACATTCCCCAGTCCTCGCTGGGGACGGACCATTTTTCGGGAGTGATTTCCGTGGCCTCATCGCCCTCGGCCTTCCAGAGATGTCCTAGCAGAAGGGGCTCCTCTGCGTCTGCGGCAATGTAGGCGGCATAGAGATACTGCCGGTTTTCGGTGCCGTAGACCAGCTTCCCGTCCAGCCAGCCTTCCGTGCAGCGCAGCTCTATGGACGCAAGCCAGGCCGGAGTCTCGTCCTGAAAGCCCTCCTTGCGCAGAACCCACTCCCGCAGGAGCGCTTGTTCCCCCTCCTGCCTGGCTGTGAGCAGGTGCAGCTGGTTTTCAACGGAAAACATCTGCAGGATGATGTGGTCCGCCAGCTCTGAGGGCAGGCTTTCCTGAGTTTCCACATATCTGCCCTTGGCGGGCCCGGCAGCGCCGTCGTTTCCTCCGGAAGCTCTGTCTGACGCAGGGCCGCCGTCGTTTCCGCAGCCTGCAAGGGTGCCTGTCATGAGGACTGCGGCCAGCAGGGCCGTCAGCCGTTTTGTGAATCTGTGTTTTGACATTTACGTGATACCTCCTGATGAATGTCCGGCATTCGCTTCTCCGGCACAGCCCGCAGGCAGATGTCAGTGTGAGTTTCGGACGCTGACTGAAGTCTCGGGTGCCGATCTGAGTTTGGGACGCTGACCTGAGTCCCGGATGCCGGCCTTAAGTTTCGCATCAGCCGATGCTGTTACCTATGATATCAGGAAAATGTCAAGGGCCTGTGTTCTACTTGTGCCTAAGTTGTAAAATCTTATACAAATAAAATCTTATACAAATTTTCCTTTACGGTCTCTGCTGAGCTGAAAAACGGATTCTGCCTCTCCCCATGAGTCAAGGCTTCTTATTCTGTGAGCTTGGAGGTCAGGCGCAGGCGGATGCTGAGAATTTCCTTGGCCTGCACATAATCAACATCCGGCGTCTCTCCCTGGACGGGGCAGCTGAACACGATGCGATTGACATTTAGGGCAGCGAATATGCCTTGGCTGCCTATGCTCTGGTACATGGTCCGGCCATAGATTTCGGCGTTTCTTGGAATACTGTCAGCCATTTCCGAATCATCAGCAGGACTTATGATACTGTTGTAATCGCCATCTCCGTCGTTTTCTATCAAAACAGACTGCTCCTTCAGGCCAAAGGAGGAGGCATAGTCATCCAGAAAATCCATGAGGTCTTCCGTATCCTGAGACTGGGTTGGGAGGGCGCAGCGCACCGATGCGTCCAGAACCTGCCCGCTGGAGGCGTTGAGGATCAGCTCTGCCTCCAGGTTCTTTGCGCTGAAGGTCACGGTCCAGTAGCTGAGAAGGGGAGTGTCCTCCTGTACAGTCCAGAGATAACAGCCGGTTTTCTGTTCACTCAGATGAAAATCAGTCACGCCCAGATGGGGCATGAAAAAGCTCTCCAGCCATGAGCGGCCCTGTTCCATGGCCTCGGCCATGGACAGCTGGCTCTGGCCGGGGGCATGGGGATAGGGCTCTGCGCCGGACTCCAGACTCTGGATCACGAGAGTCAGCTCTTCCTCGGTGAGGGGAGTCCCGGGCACCTGCACATCCACTTCCTCAGAGGGGCTCGGGTCAGATGCGACAGAGAGCTCCACCATGCCGCCTCCCTGCAGCAGGCTGGCTTCCTCGTGGGCAAGACGGGCCTGCACCCCCAGCAGGCCCCCCGAGGCGATGGCGAGAGCCAGCAGCAGGCCTGCAAGATTGATCAGTGTGTTTTTTCGTGATCTGCTGTTTGGCATGATTTCTTTTCCTCCTCAGGCTGCATTTTACCGTGTTTATCGTAAGGAGCTTTGCACGGCAGCTGTCCTATGTGGCGCTGTGATCATGGTGCGAATCCGTTTTGCCGTCAGTCTGGCATTTTTGTTTGTTGCCGTCCCTGGAATCGGCATTTATGATATCGGTATCCTGAGGGCATGGGCTGGGATATTTCAGCCGGAAGCGCACGGTGGTTCCAACGCCCTTCTGGCTCTTGAACAAAAGCGCCCCTCCGTGTATCCCGGCGATTCTGTCGGCCAGAGCCAGCCCCAGCCCGGCGCCGTGCTGCCTGCGGGAACGGGCCTTGTCCACCATGTAGAAGGCCTCCGTGATGCGTGAAAGCTCTTCCTCCTCCATGCCGCAGCCGTCGTCGCCCGCACAGATCCAGTAGCCGTCCTCCTGCCTTGTGCCCTGCAGCTCGATTGTGCTGCAGCCGGCCTTGACGGAATTGTCCGCCAGATTCAGCAGGAGGGTTTTCAGCAGATCATAATCCATGAGAACCTCCGCAGGCTGCGCCTGAAGACGCAATGTAATCTGTTTTTCCGAAAGAAGGGGCGCAAGGCTGTCCTCCACGTCCTGCAGCAGCTCCGTCACAAGCGTTTCCGACAAGGGGAAATCCTGCCGCCCCAGAACGATCAGCTCCATCAGCTTCTGGGAGAGGGCCTCCAGGCGCATTCCTTCGGTGAGGATGCGCCATGAGGCCTTGTGCAGCTCTTCCCGGGACAGCTCCCGCTGGCATATGGTGTCCGCATAGCCGATGATGGAGGTCAGGGGCGTTTTCAGCTCGTGGGCGAAATTGGCCACGAAATCCTCCTTCTCTCTGGCGGCTTTGGAGAGCCTGTGGATTTTGTCCTCCACGGAATCGGCCATCTGATTGAAGCTTTCCGCCAGAGCGCCGATTTCGCCGCCGCTTTTCAGGGTCAGCCTCTCTGCGTAATATCCCTGCGCCATTCTGCCGGCGGCCCGGGACATTCTTTTCAGAGGGCCGGTGAGCAGTGCGGAAAGGAGGACCAGAAGCGCCGCTCCGGCGGTCATTGCGATGAGATAGCAGCGGACGAAATAGTTTCGCAGGGTGTCCTGCTGCGCCATGGTTTTGCTCATGTCCCACTGTGTGACAAAGTAAATCCGTTCAAGACTTGCGGAGGCGCCGGGAAGGGCATCCCTTTCCTCTTTTGTAAGGGCAGTGAAGGGGCTGTTCCAGTCAAGCAGGCTGCCCACCAGCACAGAGCAGCCCCTTGGGGTATCTTGAAACTGGTATGCGTGGGCATTTTCTGAAAGGCCGTTCAGAAAAGAGGTATCCAGTTCCTCGATCTCCGAGTACAGAAGGGTCTTGTCCGCCGCAAAAAAGGCGGCGGGAACGCTGATTTCCGAGGCCAGCGTCCGGAAGAAGCCCTCGGTCAGCTGGCTCTTTGGCAGCTCAAGGGCAGGGAGGATCTCTATGGGCGAAAGGGGTTCCTCTGGTGCGGCATCGTCCAAAAGATTCTCCGGGGCGCTGCTGTCTGAAGAAGCCGGAATATCCGTATGAGGGCTCTGCGGCAGAATGGAGGAGTCCTCAAAAAAATAGTAGTTATCGAAATCAGCCCAGTTCTCAGGAAAGATTTTCCAGATGGTGTAGATCTGGGCGTCATCAGGGACAAGGCCGTCAACATAGCCTGCTGAGACAGAGACGCCGCTGTAGTTCAGCAGTGCGGACTGGACGGTGAATTTATCATATTGGTACTGCTTCAGGGCGAAGTCCGCCTCTCTGGACACGCTGCTCTCCAGTGAGTGGCGGAGCAGGAAATACCCGGATGCGGAGAAGGCCGCCCCGAACGCCAGCATGCCGAAGAGAAAAATTTTCGTAAAGAGCTTCATGTCATCCCTCCAGTCTGTAGCCTATGCGGAAAAGGGTCTTGATCCGGTCCTCCCAGCCCAGCTTTTTGCGCAGCCGCTGGATATGGGCGTCCAGAGTTCTGGTCTCCCCCAGAAAGGGCTCCTTCCATACCTGCTCATAAAGCCGGTCCCGGCGCAGGGCCACGTTTTTATTCTGTGCCAGCTGCGCCAGCAGGTCGAATTCCTTTGCGGTGAGAATCACCGGGCAGCCTGCCTTTTCCACCTGTCTGGAATCCAGATCGATGGAAACGTCCCCCAGCTGCAGCTTGTTTTCCCGGATGCTCCTGCGCCGCAGCACCGCCTCCACTCTGGCCAGCAGCTCCCCCACCTGAAAGGGTTTGGCAAGATAATCGTCCGCCCCTGCCCGCAGCCCCCTGATCCGGTCCTCCACGCAGCCCTTTGCAGTGAGGAAAATCACCGGGGTCCCCAAGGGCCGGATCTGTTCCAGAAGCGTATAGCCGTCCATTCCCGGCAGCATAATGTCCAGAAGGATCAGGTCGAAGCGCTCTTTTTCCAGCAGCTCGGCGCCCTCAAGGCCGTCGTGGGCGCAGGTGCAGCCATAGCCCTCCCCGCACAGGTTCATGGCGATCAGTTCAGCTATGGAATCATCGTCTTCTACGATCAGTATGTCTGTCAAGGCAGTCAGCCTCCTATTCTTTTCGTTTTTGGACTTATTTTACCATGAAAATGTGTCCAAATTGTATTTTTGTGCACTTTTTTATGGATGAGGTGTGGATCATAGATAAGATACGAATGTTTTATGGCTGATCCGACACGGAGGGTTGGCAGCATACACAGACTATGGTATGATGAGTGGAAGCCAATTCGATTCGATTTAGAAAATTCACACGGCATTTTGGAGGCATAGGGACATAGGAATGAACATAGCGGGTATAAACGGTACAGAAAAGCTTCGTGTGACCTATCAATTGAAAGAAGTGTTTTTAGCCGCTTTCAGGGAGAAGGCAGACATTACGGAATATTATCTTCCAAAAGATTGTCCCAATTTCTGCAATGGCTGTGTAAACTGTATGATAAAGGGCGAAAGCGCCTGCAAGGATGCGGAATACATTGGAAAAATCGAAAAATCCCTTTTGAAGGCAGATTTGATTGTAATGACCTCCCCCGCATATGTGTTTCACGCTACGGGAGGGATGAAAGCGTTTCTCGACCATTTTGCCTGGCGTTGGCTGCCCCACCGTCCCGCCCCCGAAATGTTTGGAAAACGGGCAGTGATCATGACGCAGTGTTTAGGCGCAGGAGCAAAATCTGCGGCAAAGGATATAAAGCACAGCTTATCTTGGTGGGGAATTTCCAAAATCGGAATATTCACCGGCGCACTGACGGGCGATATTGTCTGGGAGAGACTTTCCGAAA
The DNA here is from genome assembly GCA_947565325.1 of uncultured bacterium. GTDB lineage: Bacteria > Bacillota > Clostridia > Lachnospirales > Lachnospiraceae > Acetatifactor. The sequence goes on along the minus strand of CANOFQ010000001.1, from coordinate 32,912 downwards.
AAAAGCGGGCAGAACTGACGAGAAAAGTGAAAAGGCTGTCTGGGAAGTTCGCAGGGATGGATTATTCAAAGCCCGCACACACAAATTTGATCACCAAGGCAAAGTTTTTTGTCTGCCGTCTGATGCAGCGGAAACTACATAAAAACGACCCAGAATATCTGGACGGGAAGTATTGGGCGGAGCAGGGCTGGCTTGGCAAGACCAGACCGTGGAAATTGCGGTTATGAGGAACGAGGTGATGCGACAGAGGGGGGAGAGGGCATGGTCTGGAAATGCACGGAGGGTAAGGATTTTATAAAGCATGGGCAGTGTGCGAGATGACACATAGAAAGGCATGAGATAACGGATATGCTGCAGAGATGCAGAAATAAATGATAAGAGAGACAGGAGGGGCCGGTATGGGCGAGTATACATATGACAGTCAGTGCCTGAGGAGGGACGGCAGGCCATGGTTTCCGGTGATGGGGGAGATGCATTATACCAGATACAGGGCGGAGCTGTGGGAGGAGTCCCTGCGGAAGATGAGGGCAGGGGGCGTGACGGTGGCCGCCACCTATGTGATCTGGATTCATCACGAGGAGGAGAAGGGCGTATTCGATTTTTCGGGATGCAGGGACCTGAACCGGTATCTGAGGCTGTGCCGGGAGGCGGGGCTGAAGGTGCTGCTGCGTCTGGGCCCGTGGGTGCACGGAGAGGTTCGCAACGGCGGATTTCCGGACTGGGTGGTGGAGCTGGGAAAGGAAGGGGTGGACCTGCGGAGCAATGACGAGAGATATCTGTATTATGTAAGGCGCTACTGGCAGCAGGTGGCAGAGCAGGCCAGAGGGCTTCTGGAGAAGGAGGGGGGCCCCGTCATTGGCGTGCAGATCGAGAATGAATACGGCCATGTGGGAGGCCATAGGGGAGAAAAGGGGGAGGTCCATATGCGCAGGCTGACGGAGCTGGCCAGAGAGCTGGGCATGGAGGTTCCTCTGTACACGGCAACGGGCTGGGGAGGGGCCTGCATCGGGGACTGTCTGCCGGTGATGGGCGGATACTGCGAGGCGCCCTGGAGCCAGACCGTGGAGGAGCTGCCGCCCAATGCCAATTTTGTCATCAGCCATGAGAGGAACGACGCCCTGATCGCCTGCGACCATCATGTGGAGGGCGCAGTGACCTTTGACGAGAGCAGCTTCCCTTACCTGACGGCGGAGCTGGGGGGAGGCATGCAGGCCACCAGCCACAGGAGGCCGGTTTCCAGAGGCAGGGACGTGGGGGCCATGTCCGTGACCAAGCTTGCCAGCGGGGCGGCCCTGCTGGGCTATTATATGTATCACGGAGGCAGCAATCCGAAGGGCAGGCTTTCCACCCTGCAGGAGAGCAGGGCCACGGGATACGCCAATGACCTGCCGGAGATCAATTATGATTTTCATGCGCCCATAGGCCAGTACGGAACCATTTCGGAAAGCTACGGGGAGATCAGGCTGCTGGCGCTGTTTCTGGAGGATTTCGGGGCGGATCTGGCGGCTCTGCCCTCCGTCATCGAGCCGGAGGGCGTCAAGCCGTGGGATTTTCACACGCTGCGCAGAGCCTGCAGGCACGACGGCGGGCACGGATATGTGTTTTTTAACAATTACCAGAGACGGAAGAAAATGGACAACCATAGGAACGTCGTACTGAAGGGACATACAGAAGAGGGGGATGTCTGTTTTCCTGCCACGGACATTCCGGACGGAGATTATGGATTTTTTCCCTATAACATGAGACTGGGGGACGCAGTGCTGGAGACTGCATTAGCCACGCCCTTGTGCAGGCTTGCAGGCAATGGGGAGACAGAGGACGGGAGGACGGCGGGCGGAGACACCTACGTCTTTTATGGGGATCGGCAGCCGCAGTATTGCTGGAGTGGCGATAACAGGGCGGATATACTGCACCTGAGCCGGACGCAGGCCCTGCGTGCATACAAGGTCAGGCTGGATAGGGACTATCTGATTCTCAGTGACAATTATGTATGGGAGGAAAAAGGGAAGCTTACGTGCGTGGGAGGGGCGGCCACCGAAATCAGGAGCTTTCCGGCCCTGAAGGAGCCGCCGGAGGAGTTTGTGAGAACGGGCACGGAAGGGCGGTTCGCCGTGTACCGGCGCACAAGGGAGGCCATCGGGGCCGGGGCGGAGTGTGGACTGCTTGAAAACGATGGTGAGACGGCGGTCTATGAGATCCGCATCCGTTATCCGCAGGGCTTTGACAGAACAGCGAGGGCCAAGGGGACGGATCTGATTCTGGAGATGGACTATTCCGGTTACGGGATGGATATCTGGGCGGGGGAGGAGAAGATCAACGACCATTTCTACGACGGGGAGCGGGTGCCGCTCAGTCTGGGGTATTTTGATTTTCCAGAGTGTCTCAGGGTGCGGATCAGGGCTCTGCACGAGAAGGACTGGGTATTTCTTGAAAAGTGGCCCCGGCTGAAGGAGGGAAGAGCCTGTAGCCTCAACGGGATATTCCTGCGGGAGGAGATGCGGTGAGAGACAGAGAAAATCAAGAAGGAAACGCAGGGGCAGGACGACAGAATGCTGCGGAAGAGGGACAGGAGAAGACTGCGGAGCTGCTGCTGAAAGTCGAGGTACAGTGCGGCGAGGCGTTCTCCGTCAGCGGACAAGACAGAGACATCGTGATGATTCCTTTCTCAGGGACGGCTCAGGGGCCTTATTTCAATGGCCGGATTCTGGGGGAGGGAGTGGATGTCCAGAAGATAGACAAGAACGGGAAAAGGGTTCTCTCCGCCAGATACATGCTTGAGGGAGAGGACTTCATGGGCCAGAAATGCCGCATATTCATCGAAAACGAGGGATGCCCGGGAGAGATTTATCGGCCTCTGCTTGTCACGGACAGTCAGGCGCTGGCGGGATGGGAGAAAGAAACGCTGTGGGATACGGTTGAGGGAATCCCGGGCGGCGTCTGTGTCAGGATCTATCGGGGCAGGGGCTGATGGAAATTCTTGCACAATTCGGCAGGAGCGTATATAATGATAGGGGCGTCGGGCGAAAGATGCCCGTCGTCCTATATGGGCCACACCAGTTTGGGAAGGAAAGACGGGCCTGCTGCTGCGGGCGAGAGAGGAGTCATCATGAAAATAAGAATCGGCATTTTAGGCTATGGCAATCTGGGGCGGGGGGTGGAGTGCGCCGTCCGGCAGAATCAGGATATGGAGCTTGTGGCGGTGTTCACCAGAAGGCATCCCGCCGATGTGAAAATACTGACGGAGGAAGCAAAGGTCTGCCATGTGGACGAGGCGGCACAGTGGAAGGACAGACTGGACGTTCTGATTCTCTGCGGGGGCAGCGCCACGGATCTTCCGGTACAGACGCCGGAGTACGCAAGGCTTTTCAACGTGGTGGACAGCTTTGACACTCACGCAAGGATCCCGGAGCATTTTGCAGGGGTGGATCGGGCGGCGCAGGCAGGGGGAAAGGTTGCCGTCATTTCCGTGGGCTGGGATCCGGGTATGTTTTCCCTGAATAGGATGTATGCCAATGCCATATTGCCGGAGGGAAAGGATTATACCTTCTGGGGCAGGGGCGTCAGTCAGGGACATTCCGACGCAGTGCGCAGGATCGAGGGAGTGAAGGATGCCAGGCAGTATACGATTCCCGTGGAAAGTGCGCTGGCGTCGGTGCGGGCGGGGGAGAATCCGGAGCTGACCGTCCGCCAGAAGCACACAAGGGAATGCTTCGTGGTGGCCGAGGAGGGGGCAGACAGGGAGAGGATCGAGGAAGAGATCAAGACCATGCCCAATTATTTCGCAGAGTATGACACTACGGTACATTTTATCTCGGAGGAGGAGCTGAGGAGGGATCATGCCAGAATCCCCCACGGCGGCTTCGTGCTGCGAAGCGGCGCCACCGGCTGGGAAAAGGAGAACCGGCATCTCATCGAGTACAGCCTGAAGCTGGATTCCAATCCGGAATTCACGGCAAGCGTGATCGTCACTTACGCAAGGGCGGCCTATCGGCTGCGCACAGAGGGCGCCTCGGGCTGCAAGACGGTGTTTGACATTCCGCCTGCCTACCTGAGCGCAAAGAGCGGGGCGGAGCTGCGGGCTTCCATGCTGTGACCGGCCGGAACGCCCTAGGCGGCGCTGCGGAGCGACAGACGGATTTACGGCAGGGCGCCAGGCGGATCTGCGCTGCGGAGTATTTGATTACAAGACGTGGCTGTCTTTGATAAGGAGAGAACAGAAAACATTCGGCAGGAGGAGCAATGGATCAGGAGCTGACAAGAAGGAACGTGGCACATTTTCATGTATTTTACAGAGAAGCCGACAAGGATTTTGCGGAGGCGCTTACGGACAGGATAGAGGAGTTTTATTTAGATATCTGCGGAAGGGCCCGGCTGGAGCCGGAGAGGGATGCGTACGATTTGTACGTCTGTGGGACAGTGGAGGATTTTCTGCATTTCACGGGGTATACAAGGGAGTATTATCAGGACTGGATGGTGGGCAATGCGGACAGCCGCAGAAGGCGTCTGTGCATTCTTGCCCCCGGGGCGAAGGGGAATCTGTCGGAGGAATACCGGGAATATCTGATCAGGGTGATGCTGCACGAGGTTGTGCATATCGTGTTTGACCGAATCTGTCCGGAGGACCGATGTCCCATCTGGCTGTCGGAGGGGACGGCGGTGTGCCTGGCAGGGCAGCTTGAGCCGGAGAATGCGTCGGAAAGCGATTATCCCCGTATCGCAGATTTTATGGGGGAGACGGACGGGGTGGATTTCGCCAATAAGGGAGGCTACACCTATGGAGGAATTTATGTCCGGTACCTGATGGAGCTGGCAGGCATGGAGAAGTTTCTGTCTGTCTACCGGGGAGAGCGGGAGGCGGAGGAGCTTTTGGAGGATTCCTTTGAGAGCAGGGCCATCGCCTTCTGTAAGGAGCTGGCGGAGAGGGCGGTCAAGAAATGAAGGGGACAGAATCTGAGGGACATGCAAAAACGGTGGTAGAAAAGGAAAGATCGGAGTAAAATAGATATCGTAAATCGGGCGCTTTCAGACCGAAAGGTCCAGCGGGATAGGAGGAAACGGGGAATGAAGCTGGGGGATTTGTTGGAGGGGCTGGAATACAGCTGTGTGCAGGGGGATGTGGACAAGGAGATTTCCGCAGTTGTCTACGATTCCAGAAAACTGACGCAGGGCTGCCTTTTCATATGCATTGTCGGTACGAATTTCGACGGGCATGATTTTGCCGCTGATGCGGTAAGGCAGGGGGCAGCGGCGCTGGTGGTCTCCAAGAGGGTAAATGTGGGGAGGGCAGAGACGCCAGACGTAAAAGCCGTCGAGAGAGTATCTGCTGAAGGAGCCGCAATTGAGGCGTCCGTCGAGAGAGAATCTGCTGTTGAGGGAGCTGCAATTGAGGCGTCCGTCAAGACAGAAGCCGCCGACTGGGAAACCGTAGCCTCGGAGGGAGCCGCTATCATTCAGGTGGAGGACACCCGGTACGCCATGGCCCTCATTTCCGCCGCATGGTTCGGACACCCCGCAGAGAAGCTGAAGGTCATCGGCATCACGGGAACCAAGGGCAAGACCACCACCTCCTACGTGGTGAAGTCCGTCCTGGAGCAGATGGGACTGAAGGTTGGGCTGGTGGGAACCATAGAGGTCATCATAGGGGAGACCCACATCCATGCGGAAAACACCACCCCCGAATCCTACACACTGCAGGAGGATTTCGCAAAGATGGCGGAGGCGGGCATGGATGCGGTGGTGATGGAGGTCTCCTCTCAGGCGCTGAAGCTTCACCGCACGCAGGGCTTCCTGTTCGACTATGGCATCTTCACAAATCTGGAGCCGGATCATATCGCACCCGGCGAGCATGAGAATTTTGAGGAATACATGGCCTGCAAGGGGCGTCTGTTCCGGCAGTGCCGCATAGGTATCGTGAACGGGGACGACACCCATGTGGCGCAGGTCGTTCAGGGACACAGCTGTCAGCTGGAGACCTACGGCATGGGGGAGGAGTGCATGCTGCGGGCGCAGGATCTGCGGCTGGTTCATGATCACGGCAGGCTCGGGGTGGACTTCCATGTGACCGGGCTCATGGATTTTCAGGTGCATACGCCCTTCCCCGGCAGGTTCAGCGTCTATAACGCCCTCTGTGCCATTGCCATATGCCGCCATTTTCATGTGGGGCCGAAGGAGATCCGCAAGGGACTGGAGAGCGCAAGGGTGAAGGGGCGGATCGAGAGAGTGGAGATTTCCCCCCGGTTCACGCTGCTCATCGACTATGCCCATAATGCCATGGCGCTGGAGAGCCTGTTGTCCTCCCTCAGGGAATATGAGCCGAAGCGGCTGGTATGTCTCTTTGGCTGTGGCGGAAACAGGGATCCCCATCGGCGCTTCGAGATGGGAGAGGTGAGCGGGCGGCTGGCGGATTTCACCGTCATCACCTCCGACAATCCCCGGTTCGAGGAGCCGCAGGCCATCATCGACGATATCAGGGCGGGAATTAAGAAAACCGCAGGCAGATATATAGAGATCTGCGACAGAAGAGAGGCCATCGCCTATGTGATCTCCCATGCCCGGGAGGGAGATCTGATCGTGCTGGCAGGGAAGGGCCATGAGGACTATCAGGAGATCAAGGGAAAAAAGTATCCCATGGACGAGGGAGTCATCATTCAGGAGCTGCTAAAGGGCGGCCTGAAGCATATCTGAACTCCGGCCCATGGATAGGATAAGGCCTATGGATTTTGAAATGCTTATTGCAACAAGCATCTCCCAGAGGTCTCTGTACACTTGGAAATAGGCATATTGCAGAGGCCTTTGTACACTTGGAAACAAGCAAATTGCGGAGGTCTCTGTACACTTGGAAACAAGCAAGCTACAGAGGCTTCCAAGTATCAAGAATCATGGGGACGGAAAGCCCGAATGGGCTGTGGGTGCAGATTCCGGCAGGAGGTGGAGGGTGGAAAAGCTTTATGCGGATATCATCGTGGATATCTCTCAGGAAAAACTGGATAAGCCCTTTCAGTACCGTGTGCCTGCCCGACTGCAGGGTACGCTGGAGACAGGCACCTGCGTCATGGTTCCCTTCGGCAAGGGCAACAAGCTCTTAAAGGGCTATGTGGTGGGCCTGGGGGATCAGTGCAAGTTCGATCCCGCCAGAATGAAGGAGATCAGCGGGATCGCCAGAAACGGCGTGGGAATTGACGATAAGATGATTGCTATTGCGGCATGGATCCGGGAGAACTACGGTTCCACCATGATTCAGGCACTAAAGACAGTTCTTCCGGCAAAACGGTCCGTGAAGACGCTGGAGCAGAGGACGATTCAGCGTGTTCTGGGCAGGGAGGAGATCATTTCCCTGCTGGGGGAGAGCAGGCGGAGGAAGCAGGTGGCAAAGGAGCGGCTTCTGCAGGAGCTGAGGGATCAGGAGGAGATTCCCTATGAATGGGTGACGGGAAAGCTGGGGGTATCGGCCCAGACCGTCAGAGGACTGGAGCAGGCGGGTGTCATCAGGGTGGTCAGCTCCCGAAGCCTGCGCAATCCCGTAAGGCTGGAGGCAGGGGAGGAAAGCCGCCCGTCCCTGAGCGGATCTCAGGCAGGGATCGTCAGGGAGATCCTGAAGGATTTCGACGGCGGCAGGCAGGGCACCTACCTGCTGCACGGCATCACCGGCAGCGGCAAGACGGAGGTGTACATGCAGCTGGCGGAGGAAATGGTGAACCGGGGCAGGCAGGCCATCGTACTGATACCGGAGATCGCCCTGACCTATCAGACGCTGCTGCGTTTTTACAGAAGATTTGGATCAAGAGTCAGCGTCATGAATTCAACCCTTTCTTCCGGGGAAAAATATGACCAGTGCCAGCGGGCGAAAAATGGCGAGATAGATGTAATAATCGGCCCCCGGTCGGCGCTGTTCACGCCCTTTCCCAGCATCGGCATCATTATCATGGACGAGGAGCATGAGGGAAGCTACAAAAGTGAGTCGGCCCCCAAATATCATGCCAGGGAGACTGCCGTGCAGGTGGCAAAGCTTCACGGGGCAAGCGTGCTGCTGGGATCTGCGACTCCCTCTCTGGAGGCTTACTACCGGGCCCGGCGGGGGGAATACAGGCTTTTTACGCTGAAGGAGCGGCTGACAGGGGGGCAGCTTCCTCTGGTTCATACCGTGGATCTGCGGCAGGAGCTGCGTGAGGGCAACAGATCCATTTTCAGCAGAAAGCTGCAGGAGCTGCTGGCGGACAGACTGGCAAAAGGGGAGCAGAGCATTCTCTTTCTGAACAGAAGAGGCTATGCGGGCTTCGTGAGCTGCAGAGCCTGCGGCCATGTGATGAAGTGTCCCCACTGCGACGTGTCGCTGTCGGAGCATGTGGACGCCGGGAGCGGAGGCGGACAGTGGGCAGGGGACAGACAAGGGGGAGGCGGACCGGTGGCAGGCGGCAGAGGCGGCAGGCTGGTGTGCCATTACTGCGGCTACAGTGAGCCGAGGCCTCAGATCTGCCCTGAGTGCGGCTCAAAATACATCAGCGGCTTCAAGGCGGGAACCCAGCAGACGGAAGAAAAACTCAGGGCACTGTTCCCGCAGGTGCGCACCCTGCGGATGGATGCGGATACCACCAGAACCAAGGAGAGCTATGAGAAGATTCTGTCGACGTTTTCCAACGGGGAGGCAGACGTGCTCATCGGGACCCAGATGATCGTGAAAGGACATGATTTTCCCAGAGTGACTCTGGTGGGAGTGATCGCGGCGGATATGAGTCTGAACGTGGGCGATTACAGAGGCGGCGAGAGAACCTTCCAGCTGCTGACGCAGGCGGTGGGAAGGGCAGGTCGGGGAATTCTGCCGGGGGAGGCGGTGATCCAGACCTATCAGCCCGGTCACTATGCGATTGTCAGAGCGGCAGCGCAGGATTATGAAGGCTTTTACGGGGAGGAGATCCTTTACCGGGAGCTGATGGGCTACCCGCCCGCCTCCCATATGCTGGCGGTGCAGGTCTTTTCGGGGGACGAAGAGAAGGGAAGGACTCTGGCGGAGCGGCTGGCAGCCCTGACAAGACGTCTTTTTTGCCTTGGCACGGGGGAGGAAATGGGGCGGGAACCAGAAAAAACTCCGGGAAGACTGTCTGCGGCGGAAGGCGGATCAAAAACCTTGCCTCTCCCAGGGGAGCTTCAGGTCATCGGCCCCGCTCCGGCGTCCATCAGCAGAATTAATGATATTTTTAGATTTGTCTTCTATGTGAAATGCTCAAAATATGGTAAACTGGTACAGATAAAGGATCTGCTGGAGGAAGAGGTACAGCGGTCCGGGCCCATAGCCGAGACAGTGCAGTTCGACTTCGATCCTATCAATGTGATATGAGGGCTTGCAGTGCAGAGACGGAACTGGAAAACAGTCTCGGAACGAAAAGCGCAATGTGTCTGAGGACACATGGAAGGATTTACGGACAGATGGTTTTGTGGCCGGAAATTCTTCCATGAAAAGGGCGCTTGCAGTGCAGAGACGGAACTGGAATAGGAGGATTATAAGGATGGCAATCAGGAACATACGGGAAATAGGAGATGAGATACTTACGAAGAAATGCAAGGCAGTCAGCGAGATGACGCCCCGGCTCAGGGAACTGATCGCAGACATGCTGGACACCATGTATGAGGCCAACGGGGTGGGGCTCGCGGCACCTCAGGTAGGAATACTCAAGCGGATCGTGGTCATTGACACCACGGGGGAGGACCCTCATATTCTGATCAATCCCAGGATTCTGGAGACGCAGGGGGAGCAGACCGGGAACGAGGGCTGTCTGAGCGTTCCGGGAAAGACCGGAGTGGTCACCCGCCCCAGCTATGTGAAGGTGGCGGCGCAGGATGTAGATATGAAGGAATACGAGCTGGAGGGGACGGAGCTTCTGGCCAGGGCCATCTGCCATGAGCTCGACCATCTGGAGGGGCGCCTCTACGTGGAAAAGGTGGAGGGGAGCCTGATGGATACGGCAGACGACGAGGAAGAGGAAGAAGGCGAATAGGAGAAAAGGCCGGATCATGGGCGCTGGGGCTTTCCGCACAAGGAGCAGGAGAAGCCGCAGCGGCTTTGGAATATGAGGACGGGTAAGCGGTTCGCATGAAAGCGGATGAGAGGATGGTGCAGCTTATGAAAATCGTGTTTATGGGAACGCCGGAATATGCGGCGGCGGCGCTGGAGGCCCTGATTCAGGCAGGGCATGAGGTGACGGCAGCGGTGACGCAGCCTGACAGGCCTAAGGGAAGAAGCGGGGAGCTTGTGCCTACGCCGGTGAAGCTGTGTGCCGCCGCTCACGGGATTCCCGTCATGCAGCCCCGCCGCATCAAGGACTGTCAGGCGGTGGAGGAGCTGCGCAGGTCTGCGGCGGATGTCTATGTGGTGGCGGCCTTCGGGCAGATTCTGTCTCAGGAGATACTGGATATTCCTCCTTTTGGATGTCTGAACATCCATGCCTCCCTGCTGCCCAGATACAGAGGGGCTTCCCCTGTTCAGCATGCCATTCTGGACGGTGAGAGGGAGACAGGGATCACCATCATGCAGATGGATGCAGGAATAGACACGGGGGACATACTATATAAGAAGAAAATTTCCATAATGCCGGAGGACACCTACGAGACGCTCCTGCGCAAGCTCACCGCACTGGGGGCATCCGCCGTGACGGAGGCGCTGGAGCTTCTGGAGCAGGGAAGGCTGTCTCCCGAGAAGCAGGAGGAGGGTGCAAGCTGTTATGCCCCTCTGATCGGGAAGGATATGGGCAGAATCGATTTCAGGGAGAGCGCAGAGAAGATAGACCGGAAGATCCGGGCCATGACCCCATGGCCCAGTGCGTTTACCAGCTACCGGGGCAGGCAGCTGAAGATCTGGCGGGCGGCGCCTGCGGTGCGGATCTATGGGGCGGAAAGTGTTCCGGGGGAGATTCTGGAGACGGACAGGGACTCCCTGACGGTAGCTGCGGGGGAGGGCGTCCTGAAAATCTTCGAGCTTCAGCTGGAGGGAAAGAGGAGGATGACGGTTCACGATTTCCTGCTGGGCGCAAAGCTGCAGCGGGGGGATATTTTGGGAAAGTGACTAAAAGCCGTTTTTGACTCTGGCAGGCCGACATAAGAAGGAGGACTGCCTGCAGGGCTTGGGACATGGGCCGGAAAGGAGCAAATTTATGTATTACTGGGATCCTACGTACATTTTGGTGATTATCGGCATGCTGCTGTGTCTGGGGGCCAGCGCCATGGTGAATTCCACCATGGCGAAGTACAGCAGAGTCCGCAATGGGGGAGGCATGACCGGAGCGGAGGCAGCAAGGCGTATCCTGAACAACGAGGGGCTGTACAATGTGCAGATCGAGTGCCTGAATTCGGGCAGCGGAGATCACTATGATCCCCGGACGAACACGGTGCGTCTGTCCTATGACAATTATAACCAGCCCACAGTGACTGCGGTGGGGGTGGCGGCCCATGAGTGCGGCCATGCCATCCAGCATGCAAAGGGCTATGCGCCCCTGAATTTCCGGTCAGCGCTGGTGCCCGTGGCCAATATCGGGAGCAGGCTGGGGCTTCCCATTATTCTGGTGGGTGTCCTGCTGAGCTGGAATCAGGTGCTGATTCAGATCGGTATCTGGGTCTTTGCGCTGGCGGTGCTCTTCCAGCTGGTGACACTGCCGGTGGAGTTCAACGCTTCCGCCAGAGCGGTGGCGAAGATCGACCAGTACGGCCTGCTCGGCACGGAGGAAAGCAAAGGGGTGAAGAAGGTTCTGACTGCGGCGGCCATGACCTATGTGGCGGCAGCGGCCTCCGCCATTCTGCAGCTGCTGCGTCTGATTCTGCTGTTTGGAGGGAACCGGCGGAGGGACGACTGATGGAGCTGCTCTGTGAGCGCAACGCTTTAGGAGCATAACGTTCTGTGAGCACAACGCTTTAGAAGCGCAACGCTCTAGGAGCATAATGCGCTGGGGGCATCATGCTTGGGAAAGCATAATGATTTGGAAAGTATAACGCTTTTATAGGTGAGATGCTTTTCGGCAGGGAACTGTTCATAGGTTCGGGAGGTACATGAGGGTGGCGGAGAACGGAAGAGAGCTTGTGCTGGACATGCTTCTGGAGATGGAGCGGGAGAAAGAGTATTCCCATAAGCTGGTGCGGGCGGTGCTGGACAAATATGACTATCTGGATCCCAGAGACAAGGCGTTCATCAAGCGTCTCTCGGAGGGGACGCTGGAGAGACGGCTGGAGCTGGACTATTATCTGGACAGCTTCTCGAAGCTGCCCGTGAAAGAGATGCGGCCTCTGATCAGATGTCTGCTGCGGATGAGCGTCTATCAGCTGCTGTACATGGATGCGGTTCCTGACAGTGCCGTCTGCGACGAGGCCTGCAGGCTGGCGGCCAAAAGAGGCTTTCGCAGCCTGAAGGGCTTTGTGAACGGAATTCTCAGAACCGTTGCCAGAAACAAGGACAGTCTTCCTATGCCTGACCGAAGGGAACAGCCGGTGCGCTATCTTTCCGTGAAATATTCCATGCCGGAATGGCTGGTGGAGCTCTGGACGGAGGAATATGGCAGAGATGTCGCCACTGCGATTCTTGGGGGGCTCATGGAGGTTCATCCGGTGTCTCTGCGGTTTGCGGCCTGCACGGCGGAAGCGGAGAAGACGGAGCTGCTGTGCCGTATGGAAGAGCAGGGGGCGAGGGTGACGGCAGGGCCCTATCTGCCGAACCTGTATCTTTTGGAGCACGGGGCAGGAGGGCCGCATGTATTGCCGGGCTTTCAGGAGGGCAGACTCATAGTGCAGGATGTAAGCTCCGCACTGGCGGTGGAGGCTGCCGGGATCAGGAAAGGAGATTTCGTGATCGATGTCTGCGGGGCGCCGGGAGGAAAGAGCATCCATGCCGCAGAGAAGGCGGGCCGTGTGCTTTCCCGGGATATCTCGGAGGAGAAGGTGTCGCTGATCCGGGAGAATGTAAGCCGGATGGGCGCAGGAAATGTCTGCTGCGAGGTTCACGATGCCGCCTGCAGGGATGAGGAGCTTAAGGACAGGGCCGACGTGGTGCTTCTGGACGTGCCCTGCTCGGGACTGGGAGTCATGGGAAAGAAAAGGGATATCAAGTATCATGTGACAAAAGAGGGAATGCATGAGCTCATGGGACTTCAGAGGAGGATCGTGAACGCATCCGCAGGATATGTGAAGCCCGGCGGGACGCTGGTCTACAGCACCTGCACCATCCATTCCGGAGAGAACGAGGCTATGGTTCGGCATATCACGCAGGATCTGGGATTCGAGCCGGTTCCGCTGGAGGGCATTCTTCCGGAGAGGCTGTTTGCGGAGAGGCGGCGTCTGGAGGAGGACATGAGAAGTGCGGGAAGGGATCCTGCCAGAGGGCTTTCTGAGCGGGAGTACGGGGCCTGCCTGCAGCTTCTGCCCGGCTATATGGAAGCGGACGGCTTTTTCCTGGCCCGGTTTCGGAGGAAAGGCGCCTGAGCTGCGGCGGAAGGCGCATCTGGGGTAAAAGCGCAGGACCGGCAGGGGCACAAGAAAAGCCAGGCACATAGGAAAATCAGGCAAAATAGAAACATGACAGTGCAAAAGACAAGCAGTGTAAAAACATAAGATCAGGCGGGCGAAACGCCCAGAAAGAGAACAAGGAGTCAATATGGCAAAGAGAATCGATATCAAGTCCCTGCCTCTGGAGGAGCTCTACGCAGAGATGGAGGAAAAGGGAGAAAAGAGCTTTCGGGCAAAGCAGATGTATGAGTGGATGCATGTGAAGCTGGCGAGAGGCTTCGATGAGATGACGAATCTGTCCAAGGCGCTGCGGGAGTCCTGTGGAGAGTGGTATACCTATACGGCCCTGCAGGCGGTACAGGTGCTGGAATCCGAGACAGACGGCACGAAGAAGTTTCTGTTTGAGCTCTCGGACGGCAATCTGGTGGAGAGCGTCTGGATGAAGTATAAGCATGGAAACAGTGTCTGCATCTCTTCTCAGGTGGGATGCAAGATGGGCTGCGGTTTCTGTGCCTCCACGCTGGGAGGGTTCGAGAGGAACCTGCGGCCCTCGGAGATGCTGGATCAGGTCTATGCCATCACCCGGCTGACCGGAGAGAGGGTGAGCAATGTGGTGGTCATGGGCATCGGAGAGCCTCTCGACAATTATGAGAATCTCCTGACCTTTATCAGGATGCTCACGGATGCCAACGGGCTGAATATCAGCCAGAGGAACGTGACCGTGTCCACCTGCGGCATCGTGCCCAATATCAGGAAGCTGGCAGAGGAGGAGCTGCAGATCACGCTGGCCCTGTCTCTGCATGCCACCACGGATACTCTGCGCCAGAGCCTGATGCCCGTGGCAAAGAGATATTCCATACCTGAGCTCATAGAGGTGTGCCGGGATTATTTTGACAGGACGGGCAGAAGGATCACCTTGGAGTACGGCATGATGGACGGAATCAATGATTCGGACAGGGATCTGGAGCGTCTGGTCCGGATTGCCAAGCAGCTGAGCGCACATGTGAACCTGATTCCCATCAATCCGGTGAAGGAGCGGGAGTTCGCCCCTTCCGGGGCCGACAGGGTGAAGGCCTTTAAAAATGGACTTGAAAAAAACAAAATTAATGTTACTATTAGAAGGGAAATGGGCAGGGACATCAACGGAGCCTGCGGCCAGCTGCGCAGGGGGGCGACCGGCGTGTGAGAATGCCGCGGGCCTTGTTTCATGAAACCCTTGGAGGAGACAAACTTGCTAAAGACTTTTTCCATAACCGATATAGGCAGAAAGAGAAGAGTGAATCAGGACTATGTGTATTCATCGGAAAGACCGGTGGGGAATCTGCCCAATCTGTTTCTGGTGGCAGACGGCATGGGCGGCCATAATGCCGGAGACTATGCGTCCAGGCTTACGGTGGAGACCATAGTGGAGCAGAGCGCCCGGTCGGCTGAGACGAATCCCGTGCGTATTCTGGAGGAGGCGGTTCAGACGGCCAATGCCTTAGTCCGTCAAAGGGCCGGGGAGCGGCCGGAGCTTCGGGGAATGGGTACCACGGTGGTGGCGGCAGTCAGCATGGGCGGGGAGCTTTATGTGGCCAATGTGGGCGACAGCCGGCTGTACGTGGTGAACGGCCGGGAGATCCGCCAGATCACCAGAGACCATTCATGGGTGGAAGAAATGGTCCGCAGAGGCGGGATGGGAAAAGAGGAGGCAAGGAATCATCCTGACAAAAACATTATCACCAGAGCAGTGGGTGCAGAGGAAACGATAAAGATAGATTTCTTTCAGGTGCTTCTTCAGGAGGGTGACATCGTCCTGATGTGTACGGACGGTCTCACCAATATGCTGGAAGACGAAGAAATCCGGATGATACTGGGCGGAGCCCGTGATACCGTCGAGAAGGCGCAGGGGCTTGTGAAGGCCGCCAATGATCGCGGCGGCAAGGATAATATCAGTGTTGTTTTGATTGAATTCATCTGAATGGTCAGAATGGAGAGCATATATGATAAAGATTGGAATGATGATAGGTGACCGGTATGAGATACTGGAAAAGATCGGCACCGGCGGCATGGCGGATGTCTATAAGGCGAAGTGCCATAAGCTGAACCGTTTCGTGGCAGTGAAGGTGCTGAAGCAGGAATTCAGCGAAAACGCCAATTTTGTCTCAAAGTTCCGCACGGAGGCCCAGGCTACCGCAGGACTCATGCATCCTAATATCGTCAATGTCTATGACGTGGGCGAGGAAGACGGCATTTACTATATTGTCATGGAGCTGGTAGAGGGCATCACCCTGAAGAAATATATCGAAAAAAAGGCGAGGCTGTCCTTCAAGGAGGCGGTCAGCATAGCGATACAGGTCAGCATGGGAATCGAGCTGGCCCACAATAACCATATCATACACAGAGACATCAAGCCCCAGAACATCATCATATCCAGAGACGGGAAGGTGAAGGTGACGGATTTCGGCATTGCGAAGGCCGCCACCAGCAACACCATCACCTCCAATGTGATGGGTTCCGTCCATTATACCTCTCCCGAGCAGGCCAGAGGCGGCTACAGCGACGAGAAGAGCGATATCTATTCGCTGGGTATCACCATGTTCGAGATGCTTACGGGCAGGGTCCCCTTCAACGGGGAGACCACCGTGGCCATCGCCATCAAGCATATTCAGGAGGAGCTGCCCTCCCCCAGAGAGTTTGTGCCGGAGATACCCGGCAGCGTGGAAGGCATCGTGATGAAATGCTGTGAGAAATCTCCTGACCGCAGGTACCAGAACATGCAGGAGCTCATTGCAGATCTGAAACAGTCTCTGATGAACCCCGATGAAGATATTGCGGTAAAAAACGATCCTGATATGTCCGGGGGCACCCGGCCCATCACCGACAGCGAGCGGGAGGAGATCAAGAGAAGGACTGCCTATCAGCCCCCGCAGGAAGAATATTATGAGTATGAGGAGGAAAATTACCGATATGAGGAGGAAGCTTCCCGTGAAGAATCAGAGGAGGAAGCCTCATATGAAGAATATGCGGAAGAGGGGGAGGAGGACGGGGACGATTATGATTATAATCCCAGGGCAGAGCGTATGGCTACCTTGCTGACCTTGATTCCCGGCGCCATAATCTGCCTGATCCTGATCGTTTTAGTGGTGAGAGTGTTCGGGAGCCGCAGCGAGGGGGAGGGCGGAAGCTCCGCAGGCCCTATCGTCACCGAGGATCCTTCCGGGGAGGGAGATTCCGGCGCACCGGAGATAAAATATGTGAAGATGCCGGGAGTGAAGGGCAAGAGCGTGGAGGAGGCCAGAAACCTGCTGTTCGGTCTGGGAATAGATTCGGAGGTAACCTATCAGGAGTCCGAGGAGGACAAATCGGGAAAGGTCATAGAGGCAGATGTGGAGGAGGGCGCTGATGTTGCGGTGGGAGGCAAGGTGATCCTGACCGCAGGCTCCGGCCCCAGAGGCATAGAGGTGCGCAGTGTGGTGGGGGATTCCTACGAGGATGCCCACGGTGCGCTGACCAGCCTTGGCTTTGTGGTGAGAAAGGAAGAGGAAAGCTCTGAGGAAGTGCCGGAGGGGCAGGTGATCTCTCAGGTCCCGGAGGCTGGGAACAAGGTGCCCGAAGGCCAGAATGTCACGGTTGTTGTAAGCACGGGAAAGGGAAAAGTGATGGTACCCATGCTGGTGGGGAAGACGGAGGAAGAGGGAACCATCGAGGCCATCGAGGCGGGGCTGCAGATCAGCGAAAGTATAGGATATGTGTTCGATTCCGGCTATGGGGCCGGTGAGATATGCTATCAGAGCTATTCCTACGGTTCTTATGTGGCGCCCGGCACGGTGATAGAGATCCGGGTCAGCAAGGGGCCGGAGCCTACGCCGGAGGCTAAGACCTACCGTTGCAACACCAGCATAACAGCGCCTACCGTAGAGGAGGCCCCGGACTATACCACTGGCACGGAGGTGGCGGTGCTGCTGGTGACGGACAGCGGACAGGTGCTTCTGGACACGAGGATCACCAGCTTCCCGCAGGCGGCGAACTATTCCGGGCTGACAGCCTCCGGAGGTACCGTTACCATGACTTATAACGTGACCGTGCAGGGAGGCACCGTCACGGATCCGGTGACGGGAGAGACCATCACGACACCGGGGGTCACGGAGAGCCGGTCGTTTACCAGAAGGGTCGAATTCACGGAGGAATAATATACGCTGCAGGCAGGGTAAGCAACGCCGGTAACGTATGCGCTACCGGCGGCATAGGCGGGCGGTGCGGCGGCAAGGAGCGCAACGGGCGGTGGGAGGAGCATGAGGGGAAGGATAATCAGAGGGATCGCAGGATTTTATTACGTGTGTGTTTCGGAGGAAAATTGCGCCGTCTATGAATGCAGGGCCAAGGGGGTGTTCCGCAGAGACGGCAGAAAGCCGCTGGTGGGGGACGAGGTGGAGCTGGATGTGCTGGATGCCGAAAAGCTGCTGGGCAACATAAGGGAGCTGCTGCCAAGGCACAGCGAGCTGGTACGGCCTGCGGTAGCCAATGTGGATCAGGCGCTGGTGATTTTTGCGGTCAGGGCGCCGGCACCGAATTTCAACCTTTTGGACCGTTTCCTGATCATGATGGGGCAGCAGGGGCTCCGGAGCATCATCTGTTTCAACAAGGCGGATCTGGATCTGTCGGGTGAAGGAAAGGAATACAGGCGGATCTATGAGGCCTGCGGGTATAGGACTCTGACGGTCAGCGCCCTGCTGGGGGATGGGATGGAGGAGCTCAAGGCCCTCCTGGCGGGGAAGACCACAGTGGCGGCAGGCCCCAGCGGTGTCGGAAAATCTTCCGTCGTCAATTGCCTTCAGTCGACGACGGTGATGAAGACAGGGGAGCTCAGTGCGAAAATAGAGCGGGGAAAACATACCACAAGGCATACCGAGCTGATCGCAGCGGGGGAGGATGCCTTTATTCTGGACACGCCGGGATTCAGCTCTCTGGATCTGTTCTGTCTGAAGAGGGAAGAGCTGGCGGGCTGTTTCCCGGAGTTTGCCGGACCAAAGGAACTGTGCCGGTTCGCAGACTGCGCCCATATGGAGGAGCCGGGCTGCGGCGTGAAGCAGGCGGTTGAAGCAGGAAGCATAAGCAAAATGAGATATGCAAATTACCGGCTTTTCTATGAGGAGATGAGACTCAGGGAGAGCGGTCAGGGCTGGAAAAGGCCGGCCGATTGGCGAGGCAGAGGATAAATGAAGGCACATACTCGCACTGTGTCATATGTAACCAAAACCATGAGAGGCAAAAGCCTATAAAATATATGTAACTTCAAAGGAGATTAAGATAAAATGAAATTAGGCATCGTAGGTTTACCCAACGTAGGAAAAAGTACACTGTTCAACTCGCTGACAAAAGCCGGGGCGGAATCGGCAAATTACCCGTTCTGTACCATAGACCCCAACGTGGGCATCGTGGCGGTGCCGGATGAGAGGCTCAAGCTCTTGGGGGACATGTACCAGTCGAAGAAGGTGACTCCGGCTGTGATCGAGTTTGTGGACATCGCAGGGCTTGTGAAGGGAGCCTCCAAGGGCGAGGGGCTGGGCAACCAGTTTTTGAGCAACATCCGGGAGGTGGATGCCATCGTCCATGTGGTGAGATGCTTCGAAGATGCGAATGTCGTTCATGTGGACGGCAGCGTGAACCCCCTGCGGGATATTGAGACAATCAATCTGGAGCTGATCTTTTCGGATCTGGAGGTATTGGAGAGACGAATCGCCAAGGTGGCCAAGACGGCCAGAATGGACAAGACCTGTGCAGGGGAGCTTTCGCTTCTGGAGCGCCTGAAGGAGCATCTGGAGAGCGGAAGGCCTGCAAAGACATTGGAGCCTGAGGGGGAGGAGGAGCAGGCGCTGATGCGGGAGTTCAATCTGCTGACGGGCAAGCCGGTGATCTATGCCGCAAACGTGGCCGAGGAGGATCTTGCGGATGACGGTGCCTCCAATTCCATGGCGGCCAAGGTGCGGGAATTCGCAGCGGGAGAGAACAGCGAAGCATTTGTGATCTGTGCCCAGATCGAGCAGGAGATCGCTGAGCTGGAGGATGAGGAAAGGGCTATGTTTCTGGAGGATCTGGGAATAGCCCAGTCCGGTCTGGAGAAGCTGATCAAGGCAAGCTACCGCATTCTGGGGCTGATGAGCTTTCTGACTGCCGGGGAGGACGAGACCAGAGCCTGGACGATCAGGATCGGCACGAAAGCGCCTCAGGCGGCAGGAAAGATACACTCTGATTTCGAGAGGGGCTTTATCAAGGCGGAGGTTGTAAACTACAAGGATCTGCTGGAGCAGGGCTCGCTGGCGGCGGCCCGGGAGAAGGGGCTGGTAGGCATGGAAGGGAAAGATTACATAGTCAAGGATGGAGATGTGATCTTGTTCCGGTTCAACGTGTAGGGCATGGGGAACAAGGAATATGCATGGACAAGGAATATGTATGAAATAGGGAACATCCACGAAATGAGGAATGTTCAAGGAGGCTTTTATGAATGCTGGGGAGATAGCTTTTCCCAATTTAGGTATCTATCTGAGGGATGTGCCCAGAGCCTTCAGCGTGTTCGGGTTCGACATCGCTTTTTATGGGCTGATCATAGGGGTGGGAGTGCTGGCGGGCCTGCTGCTGGCGGTTCATATGGCTAAGGTTACGGGGCAGAACCCGGAGATATACTGGGATTTTGCCATCTATGCGGTGATTTTTTCCATCATAGGGGCAAGGATCTATTATGTGGTGTTCGCATGGGACTATTATAAAGATGATCTGCTCGGCATATTCAGGCTCCGGAACGGAGGGCTTGCGATTTACGGCGGTGTGATAGCGGCGTTCCTGACCTTGTTCATCTACTGCAGGATCAAAAAGCAGAATGCGTTCTTGATGGGCGATACCGCCATGCCGGGACTGATTCTGGGTCAGGCCATCGGCCGGTGGGGTAATTTCATGAACAGGGAGGTCTTCGGGGAGTATTATGACGGCCTTTTTTCCATGCAGCTTCCCGTAAGCGACGTCCGTGCCAGGGACATTTCCGACAATATTGCCGCCCATATTCCGGAGGGTGCCAATTATATCAATGTGCATCCCACTTTTCTGTATGAGAGCGTCTGGAACCTGCTGGTCTTCGCTGCTTTGCTGCTGTTGAGAAAGCATAAAAAATTTCACGGGGAGCTGTGCCTGCTGTATCTGGGGGGCTACGGACTGGGCAGGTTCGTCATCGAGGGCATCCGCACGGACACGCTGTTCATTCCCGGGACTACGGTGCCGGTGTCTCAGGTTCTCGCACTGCTGATGGTGATCGGTGCCCTGGGAGCGGAGGTCATAATAAGGGCGAGGCTGAAGGCCAAAGCATCTCGGAAGGCATAAAAAGCTGAGAGACAAAGTTCCGCAGTCAAAAAAAGTCGGGGGGAATAGAGACGGCAGATTTGGCACCTGATTTTTTTCGGGGCACAATATATAGTATGTCAATTCAAAAAAAGCATTCCATGAGAGGCTCATGGGATGCTTTTTTTAGCCTATCGCACAAAAGTTCTGATTGCTAAATTCAGGAAGATATATTAAAATTTGTTAAGAAGTGGGATGAACATGGCATGAAAGGCCAAAAAGTGGGATGAATTCCCATGAAAGGGCTGCCGAAAACAGTCTTGTGCTGCCGGAGAACCAGGCACAGACAGATGCCATGACGGTTCCGCTGGTGACAGGTGGTGATCGCGGTGTTCATGGGCAGGTACAACCATACGATAGACCCCAAGGGCAGGCTGAGCATTCCGTCAAAATACCGCGAGGTTCTGGGAGATGAATTTGTGGTATCCAAGGGGATGGACGGCTGTCTGTTCGTGTACGCCAATGAGGCGTGGGGGGATTTCGAAGCCAGGCTTGCATCACTGCCGCTGATAAACGAGGAGGCAAGACAGTTTGCGAGGTTTTTCTTGTCCGGGGCGCAGTATGTGACTGTGGACAAGCAGGGGCGCATTCTGGTTCCTCAGGATCTGAGGGAATTTGCCGGTCTGGAGAAGGACGTGGTTCTGGCCGGGACAGGGAAACGGATCGAGGTATGGAGCCTTGACCGGTGGAACGAGAAGAACTCGCAGCTGGACATCAACAAGATCTCTCAGGGCATGGTGAATCTGGGGCTGACAATTTAGAGCAGGAGGGCAGGGATAAAATGGAAGAAAGAATGTCCGTGGACTTTTCGCATTATTCCGTGCTTCTTGCAGAGACTGTCAGGGAGCTTGCGGTGAAGCCGGAGGGCATCTATGTGGACGGTACGCTGGGAGGGGGAGGACATGCCTTAGAGGTGTGCAGAAGACTTACCACCGGACATCTGTACGGGATCGATCAGGACGACAATGCCATTGCGGCCGCTTGTGAGAGACTGGCGCCGTTCAAGGACAGAGTGACTGTCATCCGGGACAATTACAGAAACATGAAGGCGGTTCTCAGAGAAGAGGGTGTGAGCGGAGCAGACGGAATCCTGCTGGATCTGGGGGTGTCCTCCCACCAGTTCGACTGTGGGGAGAGGGGGTTCTCCTACCGTTTCGACGCACCTCTTGACATGCGCATGGACCGAAGGCAGGAGCTTACGGCAGGAGAAATCGTGAACAGCTATTCGGAGAGCGAGCTGTACCGCATCATCAGAGATTACGGGGAGGAGCGCTTTGCCAAGAATATCGCAGGGAACATCGTGAGGAAAAGGGCATCTAAGCCGGTGGAAACTACATTTGAGCTGAACGAGATCATCCGGGAGGCGATTCCCGCAAAGATGCGGCGGGAGGGCCATCCCTCCAGACAGACCTTTCAGGCGCTGCGCATCGAGTGCAACGGGGAGCTGGAGGTCCTGGAGAGCTCTCTGGATGATTTTATCGATATACTGAAGCCCGGGGGACGATTATGTGTGATTACCTTTCATTCGCTTGAGGACAGAATTGTAAAGAATGCTTTCAGGCGCAATGAGTCTCCCTGCACCTGCCCGCCGGAGTTTCCCTTATGTGTGTGCGGGAAAGTGTCCAGAGGGACAGTGGTGACCAGGAAGCCCATCGTGGCGGGAGAGAGGGAGCTTGAGGAGAACGGACGCTCCAGAAGCGCAAAGCTCCGGGTATTTGAGAAGACGGACAAAAATTTAGAAAGCGGGAAGATTTATGAGCCAGAATAGAAGGAACTATCAGCAGGCTGCATATGATAAAAATAGAAGGGACGCAAAGGGGAGGAGACAGGCGGAATATATCTACGGGAACACTGTGCGGAAGGTGGACTTCGGATGGGAGGAGGCGCCCATGCGCAGGCCCGATCCGAAGGTGCGGAAGAACCGGGAGAGAGCAAGACATATGAGCGCCGGGTATGTGCTGTTTCTGGCGGCGGCCTTGTTGGCCTGCGGCTGGATACTGGTGAACTATATCCAGCTGCAGTCGGAGCTGACCGCCCTGACCAAGACGGTGGCCCGCAGGGAGAGCGAGCTGAACCAGATAAGGCTTTCCAACGATGAAGACTATAATAGGATCATCAGCAGCATCGACCTGGAGGAGATCAGGAGAGTGGCCATGGGGGAGCTGGGGATGGTCTATGCCGAAGAAGGACAGATCGTCACCTATGACGGCAAGAGCAGCGATTATATGCGCAAGGTATCAGGAAACGGCAAATAGAGGTGCGGCGTGGGTAAGAAAAAGGTTCGGTCTCATGGCAGGGCAAATCAGTTTTCCATAAAAATGCAGAAGAAGCTGTTGGTGCTGTTCGGGGTGCTGGTGGTGCTGTTTGCCGTGCTCAGCGGCAGGCTGGCGTGGATCGTCCGGGAGAACGGGCCTGCGTACCAGAAGCAGGTGTACGCCCAGCAGAGCTACAGCTCCACGGTGATTCCTTATCGGAGAGGCAGCATTCTGGATGCCAAGGGCACGAGGCTTGCCACCAGCGAGAAGGTATATAATCTGGTCATTGACGCTTCGGTGATGAATGCCAAGGTGAAAGGGAAGCAGGTCTATCTTGAACCCACGCTGGCGGCGCTGGAGCAGAATTTTGATCTGGACATGGCAAAGATACGCCAGTACGTGGCGGCGTATCCCTCCTCCGCCTATTACGTCCCTCTGAGGGGGCTGACCTATGAAGAGATCAGCGGATTTCTGGCCGCTCAGGCAGAAGAGGTGGTGAATGAGAAGGGGGAGCCTGAGGAGAACAGGATCAACGGTGTCTGGTTCGAGGAGGAGTACAGACGCGTATACCCTTACGGCACGCTGGCATCGGACATGCTGGGATTCCTGAATGCGGACAATGAGGGTAAATACGGGCTGGAGGAATACTACAACGATGTGCTTGATGGCATCAACGGCAGGGAGTACGGCTACCTGAACGATGACCTGGCGCTGGAGCGGACGGTGAAGTCCGCAGCGGACGGCTACAATATCCACACCACCATCGATGCCAACATTCAGATGATAGTGGAGAAAAACCTTAAGAGATTCAACGAGGAACATAAGAATGCCTATGTGCAGGGGAACGGGGCGGAAAATGTGGCCTGCATCATCATGAAGGTGAACAGCGGGGAAGTTCTTTCCATGGGGAGCTACCCCAATTTTGATTCCAACCTTCCCAATGATCCCGCATGTCTTCTGGGAACCCGGATGGTGGAGCAGGTCACCAATGCGGCAGGCTATCAGGAGATCAGGAGGACGGACACCTATATTGACCAGAGCGTGCTGGACACAATGGACGAGGGCCAGCTTTACGTAAACCTCACCAACAACCTGTGGAAGAATTTCTGCATTGCGGGAACCTATGAGCCGGGCTCCACGGCGAAGCCCTTTACGGTGGCGGCGGCTCTGGAGCTTGGGGTCATCTCCCCGGAGGACACCTATGACTGTCCCGGATTTCTGGAGGTGGGAGGCCATGAGATCAAGTGTCACAGCGGTGCCTGCGGCCTGCTGGACGTGGAGGGAACCATAGCCAGATCCTGCAACGTGGGCATGATGAAGATCGCCCAGCAGATGGGTGCGGAGGATTTCTGCTATTATCAGAATATATTCAATTTCGGGCTCAGGACCAATGTGGATCTGGCAGGGGAGGCCCGGACGGCGTCCCTGATCTACAAGGCGGAGGACATGGGGCCCACGGATCTTGCCACCAACAGCTTCGGGCAGAACTTCAACGTGACCATGATAGAGATGATCACGGGATTCTGCGCACTGGTGAACGGGGGCTATTACTATGAGCCCCATATAGTGAATAAGATAACCAATGCCAGCGGCGCTACGGTGGAGAACATCGAGCCGAGAGTCCTCAAACAGGTGGTATCGGAATCCACCTCGAAGCTGATTCAGCAGTTCTGCAGGACTGTGGTGGACAGCGGTACGGGCAAGGCTGCCCGGCCGCCCGGATATGTCATCGGGGGCAAGACGGGAACGGCGGAGACCATAGACCCGGTGACCCATAAGCGCTCGGAGACGGAATATGTGGTGAGCTTCATAGGGTTCGCACCGGCGGAGGATCCCCAGATCGCCATCTACGTGGTGATAGACAGACCCAATATCGAGGACCAGGCCAATGCGAAGCTTGCGGCCCAGCTGGGCAGGAGGATCCTGATGGAGGTGCTGCCTTATATGAACATCTTCATGACGGAGGAGCTTTCTGCCGATGAGATAAAGGAGCTGCAGGAGCTGGAGCTTGAGAACACCATCCAGTACGTGGGCCGGCCCGGCGGTGACCAGGGGGGAGAACCAGATGGAGCAGGCGGCAGTCCGGACGGGACAGGCAACTCGGGCGGCGCCACGGGCGGGGATCCCGGCCAGACAGGAGGCAGCGCAGGCGGCTCTTCAGGGGGCGGACAGACCGGGACAGGTTCTTCTCCGGGAGGCGATCCGGGAAGCGGCGGAGGAACCGTCCCGCCATGGATGAATTATCCGATTGATCCGGAGACGGGGTACAGGGTAGATTCTGCCACGGGCAGGAGATACGATGCCCAGACGGGCCTGCCTATTGACGGCGGCGAGTCGGTGCCCAATCCCGATGTTCCGGTGAATCCGAATCTCTGACGGCGCAAATCTGAGAGGACGCTATTCATAACCTGAAGCGCACAGGAATAAAGTATATCAATACCTTTTCTATGAGGTCCTGTATGCTTGCGGACAATAATAAGCTTTTTCACCGAAAGAAGATTCTTGTGGTCTTCTTCGTCTGTGCGGGGCTGTTCGTCCTGCTTTTCGGAAGGCTTGTGTACCTTTGCGTATGGCGGGCGGAGCATTATTCGGCGCTGGCCACCAGCCTCCATGAGAGGGAGCGCAGCATAAAGGCGGCCAGAGGACGGATTCTGGACCGGAACGGGGTGGTGCTGGCAGACAACAAGACTGTGTGTACCGTCTCCGTGATTTACAGCCAGATAGAGAACAGGGAGCAGGTGATAGAGGTTCTGTGCAGGGAGCTGGAGCTCTCGGAGGAATATGTCAGGAAGAGGGTGGAGAAATATTCCGCCATGGAGCGGGTCAAGAGCAATGTGGATAAGTCGGTAGGAGACAGAATCCGGGAATATGGCCTGGCCGGCGTGAAAGTGGATGAGGACTACAAGCGATATTATCCCTATGACAGTCTGGCCAGCAAGGCGCTGGGCTTCACGGGAGGCGACAATCAGGGGATCATCGGTCTGGAGGTGATCTACGATACATATCTGGAGGGGACGCCGGGACAGATCCTGACCGTGACAGATGCCAAGGGCATCGAGGTGGAGTCTGCAGGAGAGAGGCGCATGGAGCCGGTGGCAGGCCTGGACCTGCGCATCAGCATGGATCTGAACATACAGTCCTATGCCACCCAGCTTGCGGCGCAGGCCCTTGCCACGAAGGAGGCGGACAGCGTGAGCATCGTGGTGATGAACCCCCAGAACGGGGAGCTTCTGGCCATGGTGAACGTGCCGGAGTTCGACCTGAACAATCCCTATGAGCTGCCGGAGGGGACGCCGGAGGGGCTTTCGGCGGAGGAGACCCAGAACCTGCTGAACGGAATCTGGCGTAACGGCTGCATCAACGACACCTATGAGCCGGGCTCCACCTTCAAGGTCATCACGGCGGCGGCGGGGCTGGAGGCGGGGGCGGTGACGCTGCAGAGCAGCTTCAGCTGTCCGGGGTTCATCGTGGTGGACGACAGAAAGATCCGCTGTCATAAGATCGCCGGACACGGCACGCAGGATTTCACCCATGCCATGATGAACTCTTGTAACCCGGCCCTGATCACGCTGGGGCTGCGGCTGGGCATAGACGGCTATTATGATTATTTTGAGAGGTTCGGGCTGAAAAAGAAGACCGGCGTGGATCTGCCGGGGGAGGCTGGCACCATCATGCACCGCAGGGAGGACATGGGCAATGTGGAGCTTGCCACGGTGGCCTTCGGCCAGTCCTTCCAGATCACGCCCATACAGCTTCTGACCACGGTGTCCTCCATCATAAACGGCGGGAGGCGGATCACGCCACACTTCGGGCTGCAGGCCGTGGACAGAGAGGGGAACGTGACGGAGACCTTTACCTACCCCGTGGAGGAGGGAATCGTCTCAGAACAGACCAGCGCCACCATGCGGGGGATTCTGGAGATGGTGGTCAGCGAGGGCAGCGGAAAGAACGGAAAGGTGGAGGGCTTCCGGGTAGGAGGCAAGACAGCCACCAGCCAGACCCTGCCAAGAGGGAGCGGGCGCTACATAGCATCCTTCATCGGCTTCGCTCCGGCGGAGGATCCTCAGGTCATTGCCATTGCCATCGTGAACAATCCGCAGGGGGTCTACTACGGAGGGCAGGTGGCGGCGCCTATCGTCCGCCAGCTGTTTGAAAACATTCTTCCTTATCTCGGGGTGGACGGAGCTGGGGACGTCCATGGAGATGAGAATGCACAGGGAGGGCAGGCAGATGGGCAGAATTAGTATTGCGGCGGTTATGCTTGCGTTCTGCATCAGCGCACTGGCGGGACCGGTGCTGATCCCTTTTCTGCAGCGGCTAAAGTGCGGCCAGACAGTGAGGGACGACGGGCCTGCGGCGCATCTGAAAAAGTCGGGCACGCCCACTATGGGAGGGATTTTGATCCTGCTGAGCGCGGCAGCGGCGGCAGCGGCCTTCCTGGACGAATATCCCCGGATCGCCCCCGTGCTTTTCCTGACCCTGGGCTTCGGCTTCGTAGGGCTGATGGATGACTTTATAAAAGTGGTGTGTAGGCGTTCCATGGGGCTGACTCCTTGGCAGAAGCTTTCGGCACAGCTGGCGGTGACGGGAATCTTCGCATGGTACCTGACCCGTTACACGGATGTCAGTCTGGCCATGAAGGTGCCCTTTTTCCCTGGCAGATATCTGGATTTGGGCATATGGAACATCCCGGTACTGTTCTTCATCGTGCTGGGGACGGCCAACGGGGCTAATTTCACGGACGGCCTGGACGGACTGGCCGCCAGCGTCACATTGATGATAGCGGTGTTCTTTTCCGTGGTGGCCATAGGCACCTGCGGGGGGATAGAACCGGTGACCTGCGCCGTGGCAGGCGCATTGATGGGCTTTCTGCTGTTCAATGTATATCCTGCGAGGGTTTTCATGGGGGACACGGGATCGCTGGCGCTGGGCGGATTCGTGGCAGGCTGTGCCTATATGCTGCAGATGCCCCTGTTCATAGCGGTCGTAGGGATCATCTATCTGGTGGAGGTGGCTTCCGTGATCCTGCAGGTAGGCTATTATAAACTCAGCGGCGGAAAGAGGATATTCAGGATGGCCCCCCTTCACCATCATTTTGAGCTCTCCGGATGGTCGGAGACAAAGGTGACAGCGGTATTTACCATCATAACCGCCCTGATGTGTCTGGTGGCTCTGGCCGCCCTGTAGGGAGGACGGCCGGAGCGGATATAGGGAGACGGCGGAAAGGGCAGATGCCGATTCCGGCGGTCAGGATTTGAGAGGAGGAAAAGCGAAGTGGAGGCAGGAGAAAAGTGTCTGGTCATCGGCTCAGGCATCAGCGGCATAGCCTCGGTGAAGCTTCTGGAGCAAAGAGGAGCCCAAGTGGTGCTGTATGACAGCAGCGATAAGCTAAAGGAAGAAGATCTGCGCAGGAGGCTGCCCCAGGAAAGCAGTGCAGTCTGCGTGGCAGGAAACCTGCCTGAGGAGATCCGGGGGCGGATTCGGAGGGCGGTGCTCAGTCCCGGGGTGCCGGTAGACCTTCCGCTGGTGGAGACCCTGCGGCAGCAGGGAACGGAGATTCTGGGGGAGATCGAGCTGGGCTATCTGGAGGAAAAGGGAAGAGTGGCTGCCGTCACCGGCACCAACGGCAAGACCACCACCACCACCCTGGTAGGGGAGATCATGAAGGCTCATCTGGGGGAGGAGAGGGTGTTCGTGGTGGGCAACATCGGCAATCCTTATACCTTGGAATGTACAAAGACGGGGCCCGACACCGTGACGGTAGGGGAGATCAGCTCCTTCCAGCTGGAGACGGTTCACAGCTTCCGGCCTGCGGTCTCGGCCATTCTGAACATCACTCCGGATCACCTGAACCGGCATCATACCATGGAGGCCTATGTGGCGGCGAAGGAAAGCATCGCCATGAACCAGACCAAGGAGGACATATGCGTCCTGAACCATGACAATGAATACACCAGAGCATTCGGGGACAGATGTCCGGCCAGAACGGTGTTTTTCTCCTCCAGGGAAGAGCTTGAGGAAGGTTATTATCTGAAGGGTGAGAAAATACTGAAAAGCTTCGCAGGGCACAGGCAGGAGCTGCTGGACATACATAAGGACATGAGGCTGGTGGGGCTGTGCAATGTGGAGAACGTCATGGCCGCCATCGCCATCGCAGAGGGAATGGGAGTGCCCATGGATGTGATTCTGAAGGTGGTCAGGGATTTCAGGGCCGTTGAACACAGGATCGAGTTCGTGGCAAACAAGGGAGGAGTTGACTACTACAACGACTCCAAGGGGACGAATCCAGACGCTGCCATTCAGGGCATCAGGGCCATGAGCAGGCCTACCGTTCTGATCGGCGGGGGCTATGACAAGGAAAGCACCTATGACGAATGGATTGAGAGCTTCCAGGGAAAGGTGAAGTGGCTGGTGCTCATAGGGCAGACCAGGGATAAGATCGCAGAGTGTGCCCGACGGCACGGATTCCATAGGATACGTTTCGCTGACAGCTTCGGGGAATGTCTGAGACTCTGCACACAGCTGGCGGAGAGCGGCGATGCGGTGCTGCTGTCTCCGGCCTGCGCAAGCTGGGGAATGTTCCCGAATTATGAGGAGCGGGGGCGGCAGTTCAAGGAATATGTCAACGGCCTTGTATAGGGAGAGGAGTTTTCGGGCGGCATCAGGCGCCATACATAAGGGACGGCGGCAAAAGAACAAGAGCAGCAGAAGAGCGGAAGCAGAAGAAAAACGGAAGCAGCAAAAGAATAGAAGCAGCAGAAGAGCGGAAGCAGAAGAAAAACGGAAGCAGCGGAAGAGCGGAAGCTGCAGAAAATGAAGCAGGAGCGGCAGAAAAAGGCTAGGGAAGCAGGAGCGGCAGAGTAAGGCCGATGAAACGGGGTGTGGAGCAGGAGTACACAGAACCGGGGACAGAAAAACAGGCAGGGAGGCACAGAAAGGGCATGGCGGCACATAGGACGGCAAGACGAAAGAAAAAAGAGCAGTCGGAGTATTTCTTTGACTACAGCCTGCTTTTTGTGGTGCTGTTTCTGTTGGGCTTCGGTCTGGTGATGATTTATTCCGCCAGCTCCTACACGGCCTTTGACAGCTTCGGCGATACGGCGTACTTTCTGAAGAAACAGCTGACGGCCATTATCATAGGCCTTGTGCTGATGATCGTGGTGGCGAACATTCCCTATCACTTCTGGGAGCATTTCTACCTGCTGGGATACATTGTCTCGGCGCTGATGATACCCTTGGTGCTGACGCCTCTGGGCATTGCGTCCCACGGTGCCCGCCGCTGGATCGGAATCCCGAACACTGGCCTTAATCTGCAGCCTGCGGAGGTGGCGAAGCTGGGCATGATCCTTTTTCTGGCGGTGCTGGTGTGTAAGATGGGAAAGAGCATCAGGACTATGAAGGGTTTTGCGGTCATGGTGGCCTTTCCCATGCCCATCGTGCTGGAGGTTTATTTTTTGACGAGCAACCTAAGCTCTGCCATCATCATTCTGGGAATTTCGGTGCTCATGGTGTTCGTGGCCAGTCCTGACTATAAGAAGTTCGTTGCCATGGGGCTGGCAGTGGCGGCAGTGGCGGGGCTGGTGGTATATCTGGTGGTATCGGGAAGCGACTTCTTTGCCTTCCGGGGCAGCCGGATCCAGGCATGGCTGGATCCCGAGAGCGATCCGCTGGATAAGGGGTTCCAGACCCTGCAGGGGCTCTACGCCATAGGGAGCGGCGGCATCTGGGGCAAGGGGCTGGGGCAGAGCATGCAGAAGCTGAATTTCCTGCCGGAGTCCCAGAACGACATGATCTTCTCCATCATCTGCGAGGAGCTGGGACTGTTCGGGGCCATCGCCATCATACTGATGTTCATCATGCTGCTGTGGCGCATGATGGTCATCGCCAACAATGCGCCGGATCTGTTCGGGGCCATGCTGGTGGTGGGGGTCATGGGGCACATCGGGATTCAGGCCATCCTGAATATCGCAGTGGTGACCAACACCATACCCAATACGGGAATTTCCCTGCCCTTTATCAGCTACGGGGGCTCCTCGGTCATGTTTCTGCTGATCGAGATAGGGCTGGTGCTGAGCGTGGCCAAGCGGATACAGCTGAAGGAGATTTAAAGGGGCCGTATTTGATTAACAGTATATATTCAATGAAGCGGCTGCGTTAAATCAAAAGGCCATCCGCATAGGGCCTGCGGGGCGAATTCTTGTTGGACAAGGTACAAAGGCGGCTTTTTCCTCATAGGATAGAATAGGTCAATTAGTATAAGGCGGATGGTGCTTTATGGATTCTATTCGTATTCAGGGCGGCATCGCCCTACAGGGAAAGGTTCGCATACAGGGCTCGAAGAATGCGTCGCTGCCGGTTCTGGCGGCGACCTTACTGGTAGGAGAAAGCTCCTTTATAAGAAACTGTCCCCGGATTGCGGACGTGCATTCCATGGTGAGCTTGTTAAAGAGCCTGGGGTGCAGCGTGCGCTGGCAGGAGAGGGGCATATCTGTGGATTCCTCGCAGGTGAGAAGGGGGGAGATGCCCCGGGAGGCGGTGACGGGCATGCGTTCCTCCCTCTGCCTGCTGGGGGCGCTGATCGGGAGATGCAGCGAGGTGGTCATGGAGCACCCGGGCGGGTGCGTCATCGGGGAGCGCCCCATCGACCTGCACCTCTATGCCCTGAGTCAGATGGGGGTGGAGTTCACTGAAGATGCCGGCAGCCTGAAGGCGGAGGCCTCCGGACTGCATGGGGCATATATCTGTCTGCCGTTTCCCTCTGTAGGGGCTACGGAGAATGTCATCCTTGCCGGAGTGATGGCGGAGGGGGACACGGTGCTGGAGGGGGCGGCCAGGGAGCCGGAGGTTCTTACGCTGTGCCGCTTCTTGTGTGAATGCGGGGCCTATATCGAGGGAGCCGGAAGCGGCAGGCTGGTGATCCACGGAGGCAGGAGACTGTTCGGAACCGATTTTACCGTGCCTTCGGACAGAATCGTGGCAGGAACCTACCTTTTCGGCTGTATCGGGGCCGGGGGCTGTGTCTTTCTGGAGCAGGCGCCCAAGGAGGAGATGGCTGCGGTGATGGAGACCGCAGGACGGATGGGGGGAAGAGTCTGCACGTCGCCGGAGGGTATTTATGTGCAGGCGCCGGAGAGGCCGTCGCCGGTGCGGATCGTCACGGAGCCCTATCCCGGATTTCCTACGGATCTGCAGTCGGTTGTGCTGGCGGCGGAGACACTGGGCAGGGGCTGCAGCTATATTGAGGAAGGAATCTTTGAGAACCGCTTCCGGATTCTGGAGGATCTGGACAGGATGGGGGCAAGCGTCTGCCAGCGGGATGCCAGAAGGGTCACGGTGAGAGGGGTGGAGGCACTGCGGGGCGCCTGCGTCACTGCCCGAGAGCTTCGGGGCGGCGCCGCACTGGTTGTGGCGGGCCTGATGGCGGAGGGGGAGACCTTTGTGAGCGGCTGCCGGTTCATATACCGCGGATATGAGAATATCGGCAGGGATTTCAGAGAGTTAGGAGCGCGTGTGACAAGTGTTTAGAGGCAAAAGAGCAGTCATCGTTATACTGGTGGTCCTTCTCCTTATGGGGGCCGGTCTGGGAGCGGCCCTGTATGTCAGGAGCGCATACACGATCCGCACGGTTTACGTGGAAGGAAATGTCCATTATACGGAGGAGGAGATCAAGGCGATTGTGATGGACGGTTTTCTGGGGGACAATTCTCTCTATCTTTCATGGAAATACAGAAACAAGGGAATAGAGGGGGTCCCCTTTGTGGACGTGATGGACGTGAACATTCTTGCGCCTGACACCATCCGTATCACGGTGTA